>NZ_JBEXNN010000019.1:0-127333 GCF_040611115.1 Streptomyces sp. NPDC003038 | reverse complement strand
ACGGCCGAGTACTCACACCATCACGAACGGCCGAATCGTCACACCGGTCACGGCTGACCAGAGCGCCCCATCAAGATCGTGTTACGAGCTCTAAGAGCGGGCCACACCCCGCGGGGCAGTGAGGCCACCAACTGAGCGCCACTCAGCCCGGGATGACCGCATCCCACTGATCTCGGTTCGGGCCGTCGTGTTTCGGCGAGTAGTCCGGGTGGGCAGCCAGCCAGGCGGTGACTGTGGTTCGGGGGCCAGGTCGAGCCAGGCGGCGGTGGCGGGGAAGCGGCGGGCGGCGGCCTCGAACACAGCTGGGTCGGTGAGCGCGCTGCGGGTCGGATCACCCGTGGAGAGCACCAGGTGTACCGCGAAGGTGTCGTTGTCCGAGGGGAAGACGCCGGCGAGCGCGAAGGGCGCTGACGAGCCGGTCTTCATCCGCCCCGGGTCACGCGGGCCACCGGCACGCAGGCGGTACCAGCGGCACAGATAGGCGATCCCGGTACGGTGGCTGTCGACCACGGGCGGGCGGCAGCCGGCCGCGATCAGCCATGAGGGAACCGGCGATCGACGACCGGCCGCATCGACGACGAGGTCCGCCTGGTGCGTTGCCGCGCCCACCTGCACCCCGGTGACCCGGGCAGGGCGGTCCTCACCGAAAGTGAGGGCGCGCACCCGGCGGCCTCGCCGCACCTCGACGGTGGGTTCGCGCCGCACGGCCACGGCCAAGGCGGCCTCCAGCACGATGCGACGGGTGCGCAGGGTCACCAAGTCCTCGTCGCCGGCCCGGTGTGGCGGATGCTCACCGAACCAGTCGAACTCGTGGTACTCCCGGGCATCAGGGGTTTCGGTGCGCAGCACGGTGCGCACGGGCGCGAGGAGCGAGTGGGGCTGGACGGCCTGCGGGATTCGAGGCCTGGCCCAGTGGAAGAAGTCCCGGTTCAGGTCCTCTCCGGCCTGCCGCGCGTCCTGCTCGAACAACGTGACCGTGTGGCCCCGCCGACCGAGCATGAGCGCCGTCCCCAGCCCGCTGATACCCCCACCGATCACCGCAACCCGCGCCACTGAGCTCTCCTTCGCGTCGTGTTGCGGAATGAACTTACCGCTTGGCGATCTCCGGTCGAGAACCGGCGTCGTCCGTCGCGGTGCGGGGGCGGGGCACGGCAGCGGATGTCCGCTGCCGTGCCCCGCCGACGACAGGGCCTTGCTACCAGCGGGTCGTCTCACCGATGAAGTCGGGGATGTCGACAGCGGTACCGCGGCGGCGTGCCTCGGCCAGGATGTGGTGGCCCACCGCCAGGTCGAGGATGCCGAGGCCAAAAGGTGAGAAGACGGTTGCCTTGGCCGGGTCCAGGGATACCTGGCCCTGGAGCAGGGCGCCCAGCGTGCCGTTGATGAAGTCCCGGTTCCCCGTGAGCTGTTCGGCCAGGTGGGGCGAGGTCTGTGCCTTGAGGCAGTGGTCGACGTCATCCACCACGTTGTTCGTCTTCAGGAGCAGCTCGGGTTCCAGGTCGCGCAGCGAGACGTTGAGCACGACTTGGCCGGGGCGCAGTGACGTGTCGCCGCTCACATACGGTGTGGCGGCCGTCGTTGCGAAGACGACGAGGTCGCGGGTGAGGGCCTCGGGGAGGCTTCCGGTGGTAGTCGGCACGCCAAGGCGTGCGTCGGCGTGCGCGGTGAGGTGCCCCGCGCTGGTGGCGTCCAGATCGTGGACGAGGACGTCCGCGACCCGCACACCGTGGGCGTCCAGGTAGTCCAGGATGGTGCGGGCGATCACGCCGGCGCCGATGAAGGAGACGCGTACCGGCTCGTCCGACGGGAGCAGTTCGGCCGCTGCGACGGCCGCGGAGGCGGCCGTACGGGAAGCGCTGATACTGGCCGCCTCCAGGCAGGCCAGCGGATAGCCCGTCGCGTAGTCGTTGAGCAGGAGGGTCGCCGAAGCACGGGGCAGCCCTTGGCGGATGTTGTCCGGGAAGCTGGCGATCCACTTGATGCCAATGGTGTCGACGTTGCCGCCCAGGTAGGAGGGCAGCGCGATGACACGGGCGTTGGGCTTCTCGGGGAACCGCAGGAAGTAGCTGTCGGGGTTCACCGACTGGCCCTGCTCATGGGCCACATAGGTCTCGGCAACGATGCGTAGTACGTCCTTGTGCGAGTCGCCGAGGATCGCGGACACCACGGCCCCGGGAACGACGCTGAAGTTCGCCATTGGTTCTGTGTTCCTGATTCATGTCGGGAGTGAGTGACGACGGGGGCAGGGGAAGCGGGGGAAGGCGGACCGACGCGATCACCTCGTGGACAAGGTGTCCAGAGAAGCCAGCGCGGCGTACTCGGTGTACCGGTCGGCGACCCAGGGGTCTGAGTAGACCGTGTCCACGTACTTGTCGCCCATGTCCGGGGAGATCGCCGCGATCCGCGCACCGGCCGGCAGCGTCGGGCCGAGTTGCCTTACGGCGGCCAGCACCGTCCCCGTGGAGCCGCCGGCCAGCAGCCCGTACCGGGCGGCGACGAGCCGACACATCGTGATGGTGTCGACTTCTTCGATCAGCACCTTCTCGAACGTGCCGGTGTCGCGGTAGATCTCCGGCAACCGGCTGGTTCCCAGCCCCGGGATGAACCGGGGCGCCGCCCGGCCGAAGGTGACCGAGCCGACGGAGTCCACCGCGATGATCCGGGTGTGCGGGCTATGGTGCGCGAAGTACTCGACACACCCCATCAGGGTGCCGGTCGTGCCCGCCCCGACGAACAGGGCGTCGACGTGTCCGAGACCCTCGTGGATGGCCCGCGCGGTCCAGTCGCGGTGGGCGCTCACGTTGGCGGGGTTGGCGTACTGGTTGAGCCAGAGGAGGCCTGTCTGGTCCGAGAGCCGCTGGTGGATGTAGTCGATCCGGGTCTGCAAGTAGCCGCCGTTGGCGTCCCGCTGGGTGACCTCGACCACCTCCGTGCCCAGGCTCTCCATCACACGGATCGACTGACGGGTCGCGTTGGGGTCGGTCACCACGGCCAGCGGGTAGCCCCTGGCCGCGCACACGACGGAGAGGGCGATGCCGAGGTTCCCGGACGAGGACTCGATGACACGGGACCCCGGCCCGAGCGCACCGCTCTTCTCCGCCTCCTCGATCAGCACCAGGGCCGTCTTCAGCTTGACCGAACCGGCCGGGTTCAGCCCCTCCAGCTTGAGGAACACCCGGGCGTGGTCGACGAAGCCGGGCAGGTGCAGGAACACGTCGTCCAGGATGATGTCGGCAGCATGCTCATAGATCATGACCTGCGGCCTCCGTTGTTCAGAGCCACGGCGGCGAGGTGCTTCTCGATCACCGCCGCGATCTTGGACAGCGGCTCCGGGTCCGCCATGTCCAAGTGCGCGCACTCGATCTCGTGGTTCTCGATCCGCTTCCCCACGTACGGACGCCACCGGTCCACGAGCCCCGCCGCCCCGGGCTCCAAGCTCGCGGTGAAGAGCAGCAGATCGCCGTCGAAGGGGGCCTCGGGCGGTTCCGATCCGATGCCGGCCGTGTTGCGGTACACCTCGAACAGCGCCCGGAGCGTGGCCTCGTCCAGGCTGGAGAGGGCCGAACCGCTGTCGGCCACCACCGCGGCCAGCGGCGAGCCGCTGTCGGCGAGCACATCCCGCAGCCGGTCGAAGGTCGGCGGCTGGTCCTGCCCCAGGACGCTCTGGTCCAGACCCAGCTCGTAGAGGATGTAGGAGACGAACTCCTCCTCCCCCGCCTGCGCCCCCTCGGAGGCGGCCGGGTGCGCGTCCATGACCGCCAGCAAGGCGACTTCTTGGCCGTGATCCCTCAGCCGGACCGCGACCTCGTGGGCGATACGGCCTCCCCAGGACCAGCCGAGCAGGTGGTAGGGGCCTTCCGGCTGCACCGAGCGGAGCTGCTCGACGTAGTCCGCGGCCATCTCGGCGGTGCTGCGCGGAGCGAGGTCGGGGCGGGTGATACCGCGGGCCTGGATTCCGTAGACCGGCCGGTCCGCGTCGATCATCTGGACCAGCCGGGCGTACGGCCAGGCCAGGCCGCCCGCCGGATGGACGCAGAAGAGCGGCGGCCGGCTGCCCGTGGTCCGCAGCGGCAGCAGTACGCCAAGGCCGGCCTCCCGGTCCTCGACCCCCAGCCGGGGGCCGAGCGCCGCGACGGTCGGCGCCTCGAAGAGCCCGCGGACCGGCAGCTCCACCTCCAGCACGGCGCGGATCCGCGACGTCAGCCGGATCGCCAGCAGGGAGTTGCCGCCGAGGTCGAAGAAGCTGTCGTCGATCCGGACCCGCTCGATGCCGAGGACCTCGGCGAACAGGCCGCACAGCGTCGCCTCCCGCTCGGTGCGAGGCTCCCTGCCCCCGAGCTCTCCCGCCAGCTCGGGGGCGGGCAGGGCTTTGCGGTCCAGCTTGCCGTTGGGGGTCAGCGGCAGACTGTCCATCACGACGACGGCGCTCGGTACCATGTGGTCCGGCAGCGACCGCGCGACATGGCGGCGCAGCGACACCGCGAGCTCACCCGTACGGCGAGCCCCCGTCGGGTCGTTGACCGCCGACTGCCAGGGCTGGGCCTCGGTCGGCGGCACGTACACGTCGGCTGGCGGCAGCACCGAGGCGGCCGAACCCAGGCCCGCGCCCGCGGGCAGGACGACGGCATCGAAGGTGTCGGCCTCGCCCCGCGACCAGGTGGTGTGTACGGTACGCCCGACTCCGCGGCCCCAGGCGTGCACCTGCTCGGGGTCCAGCGCGTGTTCCGGCAGATACGCCAGCCGAGCCCGCACTTCGTCGAGCGGCGCCCCCTTGGCCAAGGCATCGGCCGCCGCGACCTCCCCGACGAGCCGGGCGTTGGGGATCCCGGTGATCCGGACCGGGCCCTCCTGTTCCCCGAGCCGGGCGCCGAGGGCGGTGAGGTCCGTCAGGCCCTCGGCAACGCCCCAGGCCAGCTCCGGCAGCGCCGCGAAGGAGTCCGCGGTCACCGGGGCCTTGTGCAGCACCACCTCGTAGCGGTGCCGGGTCAGCTCGTTGTGCGGCGCGCCCTGCTTGAGCCGGATGTCGACCGCGCCGATCTTCCCGCCGCTCTCGGCGGCCAAAGTGGTGAAGAAGTCCGGGTCGATGACCAGTTCACGCTCCAGGAGGGTGGCGCGCTCGACCGCGGCCGCCAAGGCGCCCGTGTCCCGCGGGCCGTTCTCGGCGCGGCCCGCCTGGATCGCCGTGTGGAAGGCGCGTAGGGTCCGCGCGCGGCGTACGTCGCCGATGAAGATCCGGCCGCCAGGCACCAACAGGTCCAGTGCCTGCCTGATGACCTGCCGCAGGTAGGCGCCGTTGGGGAAGTACTGCACCACCGAGTTGATCACCACGGTGTCGTAGTGCCCGGCGGGCAGCCCGTCCGTGACGTGCGCGGGCTGGCTGCGCAGTTTCACCTTGCCGGTGAGACCCTCGCGGCGAATGTGGGCTTCCAGCAGCGAGATCGCCGTCGGGGAGAGGTCGATGCCCGAGTACTCCTCGACGGAGTCGACCACCTTGGCCAGGAGGAGGCCCGAGCCGACGCCGATCTCCAGCACGCGCGACGGTTCGGACTCCAGGATCCGGCGGACCACCTCGCCGCGCCACTGGCGCATCTCCTCCAGGGGGATGGGATCGCCGGTGTAGCTGGAGTCCCAGCCGCCGAAGTCTTCACCGAAGGGAATGTCGCGGGATTCCTCGATGTCGATCGCCTCGTGGACCTCAAGCCATTCGATGAGCTGGCGGTTCGTCATGGAACCTTCCACCGATTCGAGTTCGGCACTACGGCTGGCGACGTCCGTGACGTCGGCGCCATCCGGGCCGTCCTCGGCCGGCACCACGTACGCCACCACCTGGAGTCCGCCCAACCGGTCCTCACGTGTGACCACGGCGCTGCGGGCCACGGCCGGGTGCCGCTGCACGACGGACTCGATCTCGCCGAGCTCGACCCGGAACCCGCGGATCTTGACCTGGTCGTCGGCGCGGCCGATGTACTCCAGGTTCCCGTCGTCCAGCCGCCGGACTAGGTCGCCGGTGCGGTACATCCGCTCGCCGGGGCCGCCGAACGGGCAGGGCAGGAACCGCTCCGCGGTCAGCCCCGGACGCCCCAGGTAGCCGCGCGCGAGGCCCTCGCCCGCGAGGAACAGTTCACCCACGACGCCGGCGGGCGTCGGGGCGAAGGAGCGGTCCAGGACATAGGCACGGGTGTTCCACACCGGGCGTCCGATGGTCTGCCGCGCCTCCCCGTCCGGGTCGTCCGCCAGGGGGTGGAAGGCGGCGTCGACGGTGTATTCGGTCGGACCGTAGAAGTTGTAGGCGGCCAGGCCCTCCGCCCCGGCCAGCTCGGCCCGGAGCGATTCGCGCATGGCCTCGCCGCCGACCACCAGCACCGCGGGCCGGGGGGCGCCGGTCAGCAGCCCCGCCTCGACGAGCTGCTCCGCGAACGACGGCGTCACGTCCACGACGTCGATCCGGGCGCTCGCCGCGTAGTCCAGGAACGGGACCGGGTCGTACCGGCTCTCGTCATCCACCAGATGGAGTTCGTGCCCGTCCAGCATCCACAGCAGACCGGCCACCGAGGCATCGAAGGAGATCGACGCGGCGAGCGCCACCCGGAACTTCTCACGGCGCGCCCGGGCCGTCTGCGGCCGGTAGAGCTCGGCCTGGTGGTCGTGGAAGAGGTTCACCGCGCTCTGGTGCTGGACGCCCACCCCCTTGGGGACGCCGGTCGACCCGGAGGTGTAGATGACGTACGCCAGGTTCTCCGGGTCCAGCGGGGCGGTCCGTTCCCCGTCGCGCAGGTTCTCGTCCGACAGCGCGGCGAGCGACGCGGCCGTCGCCCTGTCGTCCAGGGCGAGTACGGGTGCGCCGTCGGGCAGTACGGCGGCCAGCGCGCCGGTGGTGACGACCAGGACCGGGTCCGCGTCGGTCACGAGGTGCGCGATCCGCGCGGCCGGGTAGTCGGGATCGACCGGCACGTACGCCGCACCCGATTTCAGCACCGCCAGGACGGCGACCAGCAGCTCCGGCGACCGGGGCAGGGCGATACCCACCATGCGCTCGGGACCGGCCCCGCGCTCGGCGAGGAGGCGGGCGAGCCGGTTGGCGCGGCTGTTGAGCTCCGCGAACGTCAGCTCCGCACCCGAGGCGACGGCGGCGACAGCCTCGGGGGTCCGCTCGGCCTGGGCCTCGTACAGCTCGGCCAGCGTGGTGCGCGGCACCTGGTGGTCGGTGCCGTTGAACCGCTCCAGTACGCGCTCGCGCTCCTCCGCGCCCAGCACATCGACCGCGGACAGCGGCTGCTCCGGATCGTCGGCGACCGCCTCGATGAGGCGCACCAGCCAGCCGAGCAGCCGCTCGGCGGTGTCCCGGTCGACGACGTCTTCCTGGTGGTCGAGCCGCAGCGTGAGGGAGGTGCCGGGGAAGACTGTCAGACCCAGCGGATAGTGGGTGGCATCGACGCTGAAGGCGTCGACGACCCGAACCCGACGCGCGTCCGGTTCGCCGTCCGGGTCCGTCTCCGGTTCGGTGGGGTAGTTCTGGAAGACCATGAGCGTGTCGAACAGCGTGCCGACACCGGCCTCCTGCTGGATCTCGGTCAGGCCCAGGTTCTGGTGCGGGAGCAGCCGGCCCTGGTCGCTCTGGAGCGCGCCCAGCAGTTCGGCCAGGGGTGCCTGCGATCGCACCCGCAGTCGGGCCGGCAGGGTGTTGATCAGCAGCCCGATCATCCGCTCGACGCCCTGGAGCTCAGCCGGACGGCCGGACACGGTCACACCGAACACGACGTCCTCGCGTCCGGTGAGCCGGGCCAGGGCCATCGCCCAGGCACCCTGGACCACGGTGTTCAGGGTGAGCCCGTGTGTTCGGATCCGCCGGGTCAGCCGCCCGGTCAACTCACTGCCGAGCCCGGCCTCGACCGTGGCGGGCAGGCTCGGCAGCCTCCCGGCGCGCGGCGGCACCACGAGCGTGGCCTCGTCGAGCCCGGCGAGGGCCTGGCGCCAGGCGCCGCGCGCCGCGTCCCGGTCGTGACCGGCGAGCCACGCCAGGTAGTTCTTGTACGGGGTCACCGGCGGCAGCCCCGAGCTGTCCCCACCCTGCCGGTACAGCGTCATCAGCTCGCTGATCAGCAGGGGTATCGACCAGCCGTCGAGCAGGATGTGGTGATGGGTCATCACCAGGCGCCAGCTGCGCTCGGCGCGCCGGATCAGCATGAACCGCAGCAGCGGCGGACGGGCCAGGTCGAACCGGTCCACCTGATCCTCGCCCATCAGCCGGGCGATCTCCGCGTCGCGCTCCGCGCCGGGCAGCTCATGGAAGTCGAACTCCCGCAGCAGGACGTCCACCCGCGCCGGGATCAGCTGCACCGGAGCGCCCTTACGGGTCCGTGTACGGAAGCAGGCACGCAGGTTGGCGTGGCGGCCGAAGAGCGCGGCGATCGCCGACCGCAAGGCCGCGGCGTCGACGTCGCCCTCCAGCTCGATCACCATCTGCGGCATGTAGACGTCGACGGACTGCTTGTCGTACAGGGAGTGGAAGAGCATTCCCTCCTGGAGCGGCGAAAGCGGCAGAATGTCGGTCACCGCGGTGTTGTCAGTAGTCATTGGCCCACTCACTCGCAAGATCGTCGATTTCGTCCTGGCTCAGGGACAGCAGCGTCAGATCGGACGGCGTGGGGCCGCCCGAGCCGGGCTTCTCGGTATGCGCCACAAGGCCTCTGAGCGCTGCGCACCACAGGTCGGCCAGCTCCTGGACGGCCGCTTCGTCGAGCCGGCCGGGCGCCCACGTCCAGGTGGCCGTGATCCGCGGCTCTTCGAGGGGGCCCGTGGCGACCGTGGTGATCTCCAGGGTGTGCGCCAAGGGAGCGCCGGTTCCGTACGGGACCACGCGGGCCGCCGCGTTCTCCCACAGGCCGTCAGCGGTCCGGCCGCGGTGGGCGAAACCGATCTGCGGCATGGGCTGCCCGGACAGGGCCGGCGCTGTCCGGGGCTGGAGGTGGCGCGGCAACCCGAATTCGGCGCCCTGGCCGGGGACGGAACGTACCTGCTCCTTGACCTGCTTGATGGCTTCCCCGACGGCCGTCCCGCCCGTGCCGACGTCCTCCCAGGCGGGGAGTCCCGCGTCGACCACGAGGGGGAAGGAGCCCGCGAAGACGCCGAGGGTGCGGGAAAGGTCTGCTCCGGGGGCGAACGGTTGGCGTCCGTCGTCTTCGAGGTCCAGCAGCACGGCGCTGCCCGCCGCCGCGTCATGCCGTGCGCGCCACTGGCCGATCGCCAACGCGAGGCCGGTCAGCAGGATGTCCCGAGGTTCGGCCTTGAAAGCCTCGGGCACTGCGGAGAGCAGCGGCCCGGCAAGCTCGGCAGCCACGGTCACAGCCAGCTCGCCGGCCTTGCCCGCCTCGTCTGCCGTCGAGGCCGGGAGCGGCGGATCGGGGACGGCCAGGGTCTGCGCCCAGCCTCGTTCCTCCGCCTCCACGGCGGGGCTGGTGGCGGCGGCCTCCCGGTGCAGGGCCCAACGGCGGTACGAGGTGGGGACCGGAGGGAGTGAAACCGGCTCGCCGGCGGCCAGCGCCGCCAGGGCCGTACCCAGGTCCCCGAGCAGGATCCGCCAGGACGCCGCGTCCGCCACGAGCCGGCGGACCAGCAACAGCAGCAGGCCCGGGGCACTGCCGGCGTGACCTTGGATGGCGAACACCCACCGGCCAACCTCGTCGTCGGCCGCTTCGGCCGCCGCCCGCAGGAGCGCGGCCTCCGCCTCGGCCGCGCTCAGGCCCGTGACGTCGACGTCGCGCACGCATGCGGCGGCGTCGACGGCGCCCGGCGGCGGTATCTGGAGGCCACCGTCCGGCAGCCAATCCAGCCGCAGGGCGTCATGGTGGTCGAATACCGCCTGGAGCGCCTGAGCTAGCCGCCCGGGAGCGGTGCCCGCCGGCATGGACACCACCGTGTACTGCCACGCCCGCGCGTCCGCTCCGAGCTGGACCACAGGCGGCGTGAGCGGAACAAGGCCGAGGTTCGCACCGGGTTCCTCGACGGCGGACGCCGTGTCCACGACTGGTTCCAGCAAGGGGGCCAGCGCTTCGACCCGCTGATGGGCGAAGACGGCCGCGGGTTCCAGCACCCAGCCGGCCCGGTAGGTGCTTGCCGCCAGCCGGATCGCCATGACGCTGTCGCCGCCGAGGTCGAAGAACCCGTCGTCGATACCGACCCGGTCGAGCCCCAGTACGTCCGCGAACAGGCCGCACAGCAGTTCCTCGGCCGGAGTGCGGGGAGCAATTCCAGTCGCCGGCGCCGACAGGTCGGGCGCCGGGAGTGCCTTGCGGTCCAGCTTGCCGTTCACGTTGAGCGGCAGGGAGTCCAGGAGGACGACTGCAGCCGGTACGTAGTAGTCGGGCAGGTCCGCGGCCACATGGCGGCGCAGTGCGGCGGGGTCGGGTAAGGCCCCGGGGCGCGGGACGACGTACGCGACGAGCCGCTTGTTGCCCGGAGTGTCCTCCCGTGCGGTCACCACGCTCGACGCGACGGCCGGGTGGCCGCTCAGCGCCGCCTCGACCGCGCCCGGTTCCACACGGAAGCCGCGGATCTTGACCTGGTCGTCGATCCGTCCCAGGAACTCAAGGTTCCCGTCCGCTCGCCATCGCGCGAGATCACCGGTCCGGTACATCCGCTCCCCCGGCTCCCCATGGGGACAGGGCACGAACCGCTCCGCAGTCAGTCCGGGCCGCCCCAGGTAGCCGCGCGCCAGTCCCGATCCCGCGATGAACAGCTCGCCCTCGGTGCCGACCGGCACCTCACGCAGGTCCTCGTCCAGGACGTACGCGCGGGTGTTCAGGATCGGGGCACCGATCGGTGGCGCCACCGTGCTGTCGGCCGTGACCTCGACCGCCACCGAGTCCACGGTCGTCTCGGTCGGGCCGTACGCGTTGAACATCCGGCGGCCCGGGGCCCATTGGGACACCAGTTCGGCCGTGAGGACGTCGCCGGCCGTCGCGATGGACTTCAGGGTGGGATGCTCGGCTGGCGGCAGCGCGGCGAGCACCTGCGGCGGGATCGTCACGTGGCTGGCCGATGTCCGCCGGATCAGCTCGCCCACCTGGTGCCCGGACAGGCAGTGCTGGGGGCGGATAATGAGCGCCGACCCGGAGGCCAGTGCCATGACCAGGTCGCCGACGGAGCAGTCGAAGTTGAAGGAGGCGAACTGGAGCACTCCGTCACCGGCCGTGATCCCGAAGCGCTCGATGTGGTCGGCGGCCAGGCTGCCGAGCCCGCGGTGGGTCATCACCACGCCCTTGGGCCGGCCGGTCGACCCGGATGTGAAGATCACGTACGCGGGATGGTCCGGGAGCAGCGGCCCGGTGCACTCGCCGTCACCCACGTCGTGCGCCTCTTCACACGCGAGCCGCTCGGCGACGAGGGCGGCATCCAGATCGAGGGTGCCCGTGCCCTCGGGCGGCACAACGCCGGGAAGCACCGCCGCGAGGTCTCCCGCCGTCAGCACGAGCAGCGGCCGCGCCGAGTCCAGGACCTCGTTGATCCGGGACGCCGGATACTCCGGGTCGACGGGGACCCAGGCGGCGCCCGCCTTCACGACGGCGAGAATCGCGATGACCATCCTGGCCGAGCGCGGCAGCGCCAGGGCGACCAGGCGCTCGGGCCCGGCGCCTTCGGACAGCAGGATCCGCGCCAGCCGGTTGGCGCCCTCGTTGAGCTCCCGATAGGTAAGGGCGGTCGTGTCGTGGACGACCGCCGTGTTGTCCGGTGTCCGCAGCACCTGCGCCTCGAACAGCTCCGGGAGCGTTGCGACGACCCCGTGCCGGGCCGTGTTGTTCCATTCCGCCGGGACACTGGTGTGCCCGGCGGTTGACTGCGACGTCATGAGAAGTTCCCCCGTGCTCAACCAGCGGGCAGCGCACTTCATCTGGCGCCCGCCGGGCAAAGGAATGGTGAAGGCCCGAATGTATGGATGGAGAATTCCGGGCACGTCAAATGAGGAGCTGTCGCCGGGCGAATTCCCGGCGGCCCTCCGTCGTATCGGGGTGTCGAAATGCAGTGTGGTCAGCGCCGACCGGCGCACCACTCCAGAACGGCCATCGCCGCGTACATTTTGTTTTCGGCCTGGTCGAATGCCAGGCTGCGCGGACCGTCAAGGACCTCGGCCGTGACGTCCTCGCCGCGGTGGGCGGGGAGGTCGTGCAGGAAGACGGCTTCCGGGCTGTGGTCCCACAGGGCGGTGGTGACCTGGAACGGGGCGAAGACACTGCGCCATTCGGGGTCCGGCTTGCTGGTGCCCGTCGTCTGCCATCGGGTGGTGTAAATGACGTCGAACCCCTCGGGCGGGGTGTCCATGGAGTGCAGCTCCACGACGGTCGCACCTGAAGCCGCGGCGTTGGCCGCGGCACGTGCACGGATCGCGGGCTCCAGGCCGTAGCCGGATGGGGTGCGCAGTTCGAGATGGACACCCTTGAAGCGACTGAGGGTCAGCGCCAGTGCGGCGGCGGTGTTGTTGCCCTCGCCGAGGTAGCAGATCCGCAGGCCCTCGACGCGACCGAAGTGGCTCAGCAGGGTGGCCAGGTCGGCGACAGCCTGGGTGGGGTGCTCGTCGGCCGTCATCGCGTTCACCACGGCCATGCGGGGCTGGGCGGCCAAGGCGCGCAGGTCGGCGGGGTCTCCGGCGGAGCGGACGACCAGGATGTCGAGCATCCGGGAGAGGACCTCGGCCGTGTCCTCCAACGTCTCGCCGGTGTTGGTCTGGAGGTCGCCGGGCCCGAACGAGATGATCTTCGCGCCGAGCCGCAGCGCGGCGGCGGAGAAGGAGGTCCGGGTCCGCGTCGAGGTCTTCAGGAAGTGGATGCCGGCCACCAGGCCGGTCAACTGCTCACCCGAGCGCACCGGTCCGTCCGCGAACTCCGCCGCCCTGGTAACGAGGGCTGTCAGTTCGGTGTCGCTGAGGTCGTTGGTGGAGATCAGGTGTCGCACGGCGGATAACCCAGGCTCGCGACCGCCGTCTCGGGGACTCAGCATGCGCTCTCCTCCATGCGGCGGCGCAGTCCAGCCGGCCGCATGTCCGTCCACACCTCGTCGACCCGCGACGAGCACTCCTGCTGGGTTCCCTCGAACCCCTCGGCGCGCCAACCGGAAGGCACCTCCAGGTCGGCGGGCCACATCGAGTACTGGTCTTCGGTATTCATGACGACGCGATAGCGTCGTTCGTCGGTCATGCTCTCTCCAGAACTGGGGTCGCCAATTTTTCGAGTACGAACAGAGACTCTCACGAGGGTCTGCCGAACGGTAGCTTCGGCAACTGGCCGCGGTTCATGAGTAAGATCCGGGCCGACAGCGGCTGCTGACGGAGTGTATAGAAGATCATGGACACGAAGGGGCGTTACGGACAAGGCCCCTGAACGCAACGTGAATGAAATGTGGCCCAGATCACCAGGTCGTACATTCCGCGGAAATTGCTGATCGCATTACGTATTGATGCGGCCTCCAGGGGCAGTTGCGGCGGCGTCGGCGGTGGGTTCCGCCGCCCGGGCGCGCGCACCCCAGCGGACGACCGGACGCAGCGCCGCGGCGGCGGCGACGAACAGGCCGCCCAGCAGAATCCAGCCGGGCGCCCCCCAGTAGACGATCAGCCCCGTCAGGGCGAGCGGCCCGATCATCTCGGCCACGGTCGTGCCGTTGCCGAAGAACGCCTGGTACTGGCCGTGCTTGCCCTCCGGGGCGAGGCCGAAGCTGAGCTCCCAGCTCCCCGCCGCCTGCATCATCTCGCCCACGGCCTGAATCGCCGCAGCGGTCAGCAGCAGACCCCCCGCCACCCAGGCCGACTCGCTCGACCCGGTGAAGGCGAAGACGACGCAGCCGACGGCCAGCAGAACACTGCCGAGGAAGACATACCGGCTCGCGCTCTCCAGCCCCGTCACCCCCCTGGAGATCCTGACCTGGAACAGCACCACCGCCACGGTGTTGAGCATGAACATCAGCGACAGCAGCCAGGTCGGCGCCGCCGTGTGCCGGCTGATCCACAGCGGCAGGGCGATGTCCACGAGCGGAATGTGCAGCAGGAGCAGGGTGTTGAGCATGGTCAGCACGATGTACGGCCGGTCCTTGAAGACCGACCTCGACGTCGACACGGGCGCCGACGTCGACACGGGCGCCCCCGCCGCCCGCGCCTTGGCGGACGCCGCCACCGGCGGCACGGCGGGTAGCCGGCTCAGCACGATTGCCGCCACGACGAAGGCCAGGGTGTTCACGCCGAACACCGCGTAGTACGCCTCGCGCCGATCGAAGAGCAGGGCGAGGCCGCCGAGTCCGGCGCCCACCGCGAGCCCCGCGTTGTAACTGGACTGCACATGGGCGCGGACCCGCGTCACCCGGTCCTTCGGCGTCAGTCCCGCGAGCAGCGCCTGCTGGGCGGCCGATCCGCCGCGCTGGCACACCGCGTAGACGCAGGCGCTGACGGCGAACGCGGTGAAAGAGGAGACGAACAGGTACGAGGAGACGGCCAGCCCGGCGCCGAGGAACAGGACGACGGCGGTGCCGCGCGGCCCCTTGCGGTCCGCGAGATGGCCGAGCGGCACGCTCGCCGCCAGCGCCAGCGACCAGGCGACGGTGAGGCCGAGACCCATCTGGACGGGCGAGAGGCCGACGATCCTGGTGAAGTACAGCGCCGCGCATATGTAGTACGCCCCGTCGCCGGTGCGGCAGACCAGCTGGGCGAGGGCCAGACCCCTGGGCGGTCCGGGTGGAGGAATCAGGCTCTTGATCACGTCACTCCTTGACGGCCCGAGTGGCCACCAGAAGATAGTTGCTCACTGCACCGGACAAAAGCAGCATCAGGGCCGCACCCTGGCTTGATCTCATCTTGTGGTGGCCTGTCGATGTATGAATTAGCTTGCACCGCGTAGAAGTTGCAACTGCCATGTATGAGTTCGGCCAACGAGAGGGATTGCCGTGACGGAGCACGTGCTGGTGTTCGGCGTCGGCTACGACATACCAGCCCGCATGCGTGCGTTCGGCGCGGCGGCCGGGCGGAAAGTCACGACCTCCGTCATGTGCTGGCCAGAACACCTGGAGAAGATCGACGACACCGCGGACCACAGCCGCATCCTCGTCATGCGCCCCGAGGCCTCCGAGGAGGAGTGGATCGCGCTCGCGCGCGCCATCCACGCCGTCGACCCGGTCACCCGGATCGGCTCGTTCTACGACGACTGCCGACCGCAGGCCGCCGCTACGGCCCAGGCCCTCGGTCTCGAAACGCACCACCCCGAGACCGTCGAGATCGTCATGAACAAGTACGCGATGCGGCAACGGCTCGCCGAGAGGGGCGTCGAGGCCACATCCTCCGCCGTCGTCGACAGTCCCGACACCTTGCGCGCGTTCGCCGACAGCCACGGCTACCCGTGCGTCGTCAAGCCGCTCACGGGCGCGGCCAGCAGGGGTGTGTCCATCCTCCACGAGCCGGCTCAGGCGGAGGCCGCCCTGGAACGGGCCGGCGGTGCGGGCCTGGGCCCGCAGGCCACCGTCGAGGAGTTCCTCGCCGGCCCCCAGTTCAGCGTGGAGGCCTTCTCCGAACTGGGTGAGCACGTCGTCGTCACGATCACCCGCAAATACTCCGACCCCGTCAGCCTGGTCGAACTGGGCCACGTCATGCCCGCCCCACTGGATCCGGACCAGACGGCGGCGATCAAGCGGCACGTGATCGCCAGCCTCGATGCGCTGGGCATCGAATTCGGGCCCACCCACACCGAGGTCATCCTCACCGGCCGCGGACCGCGCATCATCGAGACGCATCTGCGCACGGGCGGCGACGAACTGTGGAACATGGTGACGGACGCGACGGGCGTGGACCTCATCGAATCGCAATTGCGGCAGGTCCTCGGCGAGAAGGTTCTGCCCGGCATCCGAGAGACGCTGGACGACCCGGGCCGCGTACGGCGGGTGGAGGCCATCTGGTTCGCCGGTGCCCCCGCCGAGGGCACCCTCCTCGAAGTGACCGGCGCCGACGCCGTACGCCCCGACCATGTGAAGCTGCACCTGCTCGGTGCTCCCGGCACCGAACTGGCGGGCTTGCAGAACAGCTTCTCGCGCCTCGCCTGGGCGCGGGCGCACGCCGCCACCGCCGAGGAGGCGGTCGCCGAGGCCAGGGCGGCGATCGACGCACTCGCATTCGTCACCCGGGTCCCCGCCGCCCGAACCGACCTGCTCTAAGACCCACGCCGCTGGACGGGCCGGAAGTGAGAAACTGGGCCAAACAATCCCATTGCGGCATAACTGTGAGTAGTGATACTCGGCCTTATGGAAAATCTCGTCACCCAGCGGCTCGTGCTACACCCCCTCACCGTCGAGGAGGCGGAAACCCTCGCGCGAGGGGAGCCGGGGGAACACTCCCGATGGGCGCGCGGCTACCCCACCGCGGCCGACATCGCCGGCGCCTGGCGCCATATCGAGACCTGCGCGGCAGCAGGCGACCCGCAGCCGTTCGGCGCCTACGAGATCCGCCGCCGGGAGGACGGCGAGGCCATCGGCGGCCTCGGCTTCCACGGCCCGCCCGACGAGGACGGCGCGGTGACCATCGGGTACGGCCTCGTCCCGGCCGCACAGGGCCGGGGATACGCCGCGGAGGCCCTGCGCGCCCTGCTCCACTTCGCCCGCGCGCAGGGGGTCAGCCAGGTGCGCGGTGATACGGACCGCGGCAACATCGCCTCGCAGCGCGTGATGGCGGCGGCCGGGATGGAACCGGTGGGAGAGGACGAGCGGCTGAAGTACTACGCCGTTCGATGGCCGGACACCATGGACGGGCAGGGCGCGCGTGGGCGACGCGAGGCAGGGTGAACTCGACCGCTGGGTTGCCCTGCTCGAAATCTGAACAGCCGGCCGGCACTAACCCCGGTCTCGGAGCACATCCGTCTCCTCCCTCTGGCAGCAGGGAAGAGACGTTCTCGGGACGGGGGTGCCGACGTCCCTGTGTGTGGCGGGGATGGGCGGGGACCAGTGCCGTCAGCTGTTGACCGTCCGGATGATGTGCTGTCCGTAGGTGTCGATCACGGCCTCCCGGGCATCGTGCATGGCGTAGACCGCGAACTGGTCGACGCCGAGGGCCTTCAGCGCCCGTAGCTTCTCGATGTGCGCCTCGGGCGGGCCCAGCAGACAGAAGCGGTCGACGATCTCGTCCGGGACGAAGTCCGTGGACGGGTTTCCGGCGCGGCCGTGGTGGCTGTAGTCGTAGCCTTGGCGGGCCTTGACGTACGCGGTCAGCTCCTCGGGGACCATCGAGGAGTGCTCGCCGTAACGGGAGACGAGGTCGGCGACGTGGTTGCCGACCATCCCGCCGAACCAGCGGCACTGGTCGCGGGCGTGGGCGAGATCCTCGCCCACGTACGCCGGGGCCGCCACGCAGATGGTGATGGCGTCCGGGTCCCGGCCGGCCTCCACGGCGGCCTGGCGGACCGATTTGACCATCCACTCGGTGAGGTATAGGTCGGCGAGCTGGAGGATGAACCCGTCCGCCTTCTGCCCGGCCAGGGCGAGCGCCTTAGGGCCGTACGCGGCCATCCAGACGGGCAGCTTCCCGTTCCGGATCCAGGGGATGCGGATCGGATTGCCGTCGACGACCGCTTCCCTGCCCTCGGCGAGGTCGCGGATGACCTCGATGGCCTCGCCCAGCCGGGCCAGGGTGTTCGGCGCGCGGCCGGCCACCCGCATCGCGGAGTCCCCGCGGCCGATCCCGCACACCGTGCGGTTGCCGTACATGTCGTTGAGGGTGGCGAAGGTGGAGGCGGTCACCTCCCAGGTGCGCGTTCCCGGGTTGGTGACCATCGGGCCCACCGTCAGCTTCTGGGTGTTGGCCAGGATCTGGCTGTAGATGACGAACGGCTCCTGCCACAGCACGGCCGAGTCGAAGGTCCAGCCGTACCGGAAGCCGTTGCGCTCGGCGCGCTTCATGAGGCTGACGACCTGCGAGGCGGGCGGGTCGGTTTGCAGGACGAGGCCGAAGTCCATGCATGGCTCCTTGCTGCTGCGTGCGGGCTTACAGGTACTGGCAGGTGGAGCGGTGGAGGAAGGCACCGTGACCGGCCCGGCCGGTGTACTCGCGCCGGTCGATGACGAGTTCGCCGCGCGAGAGCACGGTGTCGACGCGTCCGGTGATCCGCTTGCCCTCGTACGCCGAGTAGTCCACGTTCATGTGGTGGGTCTCGGCGGAGATGACCTGCTCGGCGTGCGGATCGTAGAGGACGATGTCGGCGTCGGAGCCCGGCGCGATGGTGCCCTTCTGGGGGTAGAGGCCGAACATCCGGGCCGGGGTCGCGCAGGCGATCTCGATCCAGCGGCGGCGGCTGATGTGCCCGTCCACGACGGCCTGGTGCAGGAGGTCCATCCGGTTCTCCACGCCCGGGAGCCCGTTGGGGATCTTCGAGAAGTCCCCGCGTCCCAGCTCCTTCTGGCCCCGGAAGCAGAAGGGGCAGTGGTCGGTGGAGACCACTTGGAGGTCGTTGGTCCGCAGCCCCCGCCACAGCGCCGCCTGGTGCTCGCGGGGGCGCAGCGGAGTGGAGCAGACGTACTTGGCGCCCTGGAAGTCGGGCTCGGCCAGGTTGTCGGTGGACAGAAACAGGTACTGCGGGCAGGTCTCCCCGAAGACGGGCAGGCCCTTGTCGCGGGCGGCGGCCAACTCGGCCACCGCCTCCTCCGCCGAGACGTGCACCACGTACAGGGGTGCGCCCGCGACCCTGGCCAGCTGGATCGCGCGGTGGGTGGCCTCGGCTTCGAGGAGCACCTTGCGGACCTCGCCGTGGTGGCGGGGGTCGGTCTCCCCACGAGCCAGGGCCTGTTCGACGAGTACGTCGATCGCGATGCCGTTCTCGGCGTGCATCATGATCAGCCCGCCGTTGGAGGAGGCCCGCTGCATCGCGCGCAGGATCCGGCCGTCGTCGCTGTAGAAGACGCCGGGGTAGGCCATGAACAGCTTGAAGGAGGTGACGCCCTCCTCCACCAGGAGGTCCATCTCCTTCAGCGTTCCCTCGTTGACGTCCGAGAGGATCATGTGGAAGGCGTAGTCGATGGCGCACCGGCCGTCGGCCTTGTCGTACCAGGTGTCGAGCCCCGCGCGCAGGGCCTGGCCCACGCTCTGCACGGCGAAGTCGACGATGGTGGTGGTGCCGCCCCAGGCGGCGGCCCGGGTGCCCGTCTCGAAGGTGTCCGAGGCGGCGGTTCCGCCGAAGGGGAGCTCCATGTGGGTGTGCGCGTCGACCCCGCCGGGGATGACGTACTTCCCGGTCGCGTCGATCGTACGGTCGGCCGTCCAGGCCTCGGCGGCCGCCGAGCCGTGTGCGGCGAGCGCCGCCACGCGGCCGTCCTCGATCAGGACGTCCGCGTGCATGTCGTCGGCGGCGGTGACGACGAGGCCGCCGCTGATCAGGGTGCGGATGGTCATGGCTCTCCCCCCGGGGGTCAGTCGATGGCGCGCAGGGCCTGGGCGAGGATCTCGGCGCCCTCTTCCGCCTCGGCGACGGTGAGGGAGAGCGGCGGCGCGATGCGCAGCACGCTGGTGTTGTGGCCCCCGCCCTTGCCGAGCAGCAGGCCGCCCGCGCGGGCGGCCTCCAGCACGGTGGCGGCCGCGTCCGGATCGGCCTGGTCGGTGCCGGGCTTCGTCAGTTCGAGGCCGGCCATCAGGCCGCGGCCGCGGACCTCCCGTACGGCGGGCACGCCGGCGCTGACGGCGCGCAGCCGTTCCAGGAGCAGTCCGCCGACGCGGCGGGCGTTGCCCTGGAGGTCGTGCTCCAGCAGGTAGGCGAGGTTGGCGACGCCGGCGGCCATGGTGACGGGCGAGCCGCCGAAGGTGGAGATGGAGTTCGCGTCCAGGCAGTTCATCACCTCGCCGCGGGCCACGACCCCGCCGATGGACATGCCGTTGCCGATGCCCTTCGCGAAGGTGAGGATGTCCGGCGGGCCGTTCTGGGCGTGCGCCTGCCAGCCCCAGAAGTGTTCGCCGGTGCGGCCCCAGCCGGTCTGCACTTCGTCGCTGATCCAGAGGATGCCGTGCCGGTCGAGGACCTCGCGGAAGGCTCCGTACAGGCCGTCGGGCGGCGAGGTGAAGCCGCCGACGCCCTGGACGGGTTCGGCGATGAGGGCGGCCACTCCGCCGCGGGCCTGGCCGAGTACATCCTCCAGGTCCGCGACGGCGGCGGCGGTGAACCGGGCGTCGGACAGCTCCGCGAAGGGGCCTCGGGTGCGGACCCCGCCGTGGACGTAGTAGGTCTGGAGCGGCGAGAGGCTCGTGGGGGACCAGCCCCGGTTGCCGGTGACGGAGACGGTGGAGAAGGACCGGCCGTGGTAGCTGTTGCGCATCGCCAGGATCTGGTTGGAGCGGCGGTACGTCGTCGCGAGCAGCAGCGCGGTGTCGTTGGCCTCGGTGCCGGAGGTGGTGAAGAAGACCCGGGCGTCCGGGATGCCGGACACGGCCGCGACCCGCTCGGCGAGCTCGATCATCGGCCGGTTGAGGTACAGGGTGGAGGAGTGGACGAGCCGCCCGGCCTGATCGGCGACGGCCTTGGTGACCTCGGGCAGGGCGTGGGCGGTCATCGTGGTGAGGATGCCGCCGAAGAAGTCGAGGTAGCGGTTGCCGTCGGCGTCCCAGACGTGGCGGCCCTCGCCGTGGGTGAGCTCGATGGGGCGGTCGTAGTACAGCGTGAGCCAGTCGGGCATCACGGTCCGGTGGCGGCTGTGCAGGGGAATCGGGTCGGTCACGGCTGTACGAGCCCTCCGTAGGCGTCGGGGCGGCGGTCGCGGTAGAAGGCCCACTGCGTGCGGACCTCTTCGATGAGGCCGAAGTCGAGGTCGCGGACGAGGAGTTCCTCTTCCTTGTCGCTGGCCGGCTCACCGACGAACTGACCGCGCGGATCGACGAAGTAGCTGGTGCCGTAGAAGTCGTTGTCGCCGTACTCCTCCCGGCCGACCCGGTTGATGGCCGCGATGAAGTACTCGTTGGCCACGGCGGAGGCGGGTTGTTCCAGCTGCCACAGGTGCGAGGAGAGGCCGCGGTGGGTCGCGGACGGGTTGTAGACCAACTGCGCGCCCGCCAGACCCAGTTGCCGCCAGCCTTCGGGGAAGTGACGGTCGTAGCAGATGTAGACGCCGACCCGGCCGACGGCGGTGTCGAAGACGGGCCAGCCGAGATTGCCCGGGCGGAAGTAGTACTTCTCCCAGAAGCCCTTGACCTGGGGGATGTGGTGCTTGCGGTACTTGCCCAGGTAGCTGCCGTCGGCGTCGATGACGGCGGCGGTGTTGTAGTAGAAGCCGGCACTCTCCAGCTCGAAGACCGGTACGACGATCACCATGCCGGTCTCGCGGGCGAGCTCCTGCATCCGGCGGACGGTCGGGCCGTCGGGGACGGCCTCGGCCCAGCGGTAGTGCTCGGGCTCCTGGACCTGGCAGAAGTAGGGGGCGTTGAAAACCTCTTGGAAGCCGATGATCTTCGCGCCCTGGGCGGCTGCCCGGCGGGCGTGCTCCTCGTGTTTGGCGATCATCGACTCGGTGTCTCCGGTCCAGGTGGCCTGGACCAGCGCGGCGCGGACGACTTGGGCCATGAGCTGCTCCTCGCGACGGGAACGCCGGTTCTACGCACGTAGACGGTGTACGTAGGGAGTAGAACGTAGGCCTCGTCACACCGTGGGGCAAGACCGCCGTGCGCGGTTGGAGTAGTCGATCACGTTACGTCGCCCCGTGGTCGATTGTGGTCAGGAGACGGGCGGTTTACGCCGTGGTAATGCCCGCCACGCGGAGGGCGTGGACCAGGTCGCGGTGCCGCGTCCCGGAGACGGCGCGCGCCGCCCGGAGCAGCCGCGGGGCGAACCACTGCGGGTCGCGCCGGGCCAGGCCGGCCGCCTCCTCGGCGGTGCGGACCCGGACGAAGGCACCCAGCAGGGCGTCGGCCTCACGGGCCCGGCCCGCGGCGCCGAGGGCCAGGGCCGCGTCGGCGATCTCCGCGGCGGGGCGGGCCACGCCCTGGCGCAGCAGGCGGTCG
This sequence comes from Streptomyces sp. NPDC003038, assembly GCF_040611115.1. Taxonomy (NCBI): domain Bacteria; kingdom Bacillati; phylum Actinomycetota; class Actinomycetes; order Kitasatosporales; family Streptomycetaceae; genus Streptomyces; species Streptomyces sp. NPDC003038. Next base: position 105,348 of record NZ_JBEXNN010000019.1, on the reverse strand, counting down.
CAGTCGGCCGCGCGGCCGGACTCGCCGAGGGCGGCCGCGGCCGCCGCGAGCCGGTCGGGCGGGAGCGAGGCCGCCTCCCAGAGCAGGGTGGCCCAGTCGGCGGCGAGCCCGGCGCGGTTCAGTTCGGCGGCGAGGGCGGGCAGCCGCTCGGCGGGCCAGGCGGCCGCCTCGCACAGCAGGACGTGAGCCTCGCCCGTCCGGCCTTGCGCACGGAGCGCGAGCAGCTCGCCGACGACCGCCCGGGTGGGCCGGTGCGCTGCCGCGGGTGCGGGCGCGGGTGGGGCCGTCGGCGGCCCGCCGGCTTGCGCCGTGCGCATGTCTTCCGGTGGCGCTCCCCCGGGCCGGGCGGCCCGGGCCTGCTCCTCGGGCCCACGCTCCGGCCGTTCGGCGCCGACGCCCTGGGCGCTGGCGGCAGCCCTACGGCCGAAGCGGGCGCCGCGGGGCGCGGTCGGGCCAGCCTCCGGTCCGGCTCCACCGGCGGAGCCGTCCCGCTCCCGCTCCTCCTCCCGGTGCCCGAAGCGGCCACCGCGGGGAGCCGGGAGACCGGGCTCGGGCCCGGGCCCGGGCTCAGGCTCGGGCTCGGGGTCCCGCTCCCGCTCCGGCCGGCCGAAGCGGGCGCCGCGGGGGGTGGGGAGGGTGGCCTCCCGGCCCGGGGGCGGTGCGCCGGGCGCGGGGTAGTCGCCCGGCCCGCCCGGCGGGGTGGAGTCGGGGGCCGCCGGGCCCGCGTACCGGGCGCCCCCGGCCCGCCGCGCACCACGTGGCCGCCGTCCCTCGGCCCGCCCGGCCGGCGCCTCCTCCTCGACCGCCCGCTGCTGCGGCACCCCCGCCAACGGCCCGGCAGGCGGCGGCCGGTGCCCGACGGGCAGGGCCGCCAGGCGGGCCACGAGATCCTGGTACCGGGCGGTGGCGCGGGCCGCGTCATCCCGGGCCCAGGAGAGCTCCCGGGCCAGAACGTCCGCCTCCGCCTGGTCCGTGGCGCCGTCCAGCGAGGCGGTCAGGCTCCGCAGGGCCGCCTCCGCGTCGGCCCGTTGGGCGGCCGCCGCCACGAGCAGGGTCCGCAGCTCCTGCGCCCCGCCCGGCAGCCGGTCCCACGCGGCGACGGCCGCGGCCCGCAGCCCGGCCGCGTATACGGTCTCCCGCGCCGCGAACTCCGCACCCCCGGCCCCCGCGAGGTCGCGCAGCAAGGAATCCACCACGTCCCAGGGCGGTATCGCGGCCCCGTCGAGGCAGGCCCGCATGCCCTCCGGGTCCCGGCGCAGGAACTCCGCGTACCAGCCCGTCCCGGGGTCCAGCCTTCGCGTCAACCCCCTGAGGTATTCAGTGAGTTGACCGATCACCAGCGAAGCAGCGGTCTCCATGACCGCATTGGACCCCACCCGTGTTACGGGCGGGCTACGGGAGTCTCAAACCTTGACGGCGATACCGCTGTGCGGCCGCTTGCCCCGGCGCGCCAAGGTGGCGGGTACATCCACCGCCCAGAACTGCCACGTGTACTTGCGCGACATCAGCTTCCGCACCCGCCTCAGCCCCGCCTCGTCCAGCAGCCGGGCCTGGCCCTCCAGCGCGGGCGCCCCCTCCTCGACGCGTCCGCGCACGTCGCATGCGGTGACGGTGACCCGCCCGTTGTTGCGGATGCGCTTGACCTTCCACGAATCGCTGCGCGTCCATATGTACAGCTCACCGCTGTCGGCCACCGCCCAGACGGGAGTGGACACGGGCGTGCCGTCCTTGCGGAAGGTGGTGAGACTGACGTACCGCGCTCTGCCGAGCTCCTCGAGATCCATGGTCGGAGCGTAGGCGCTGCGTCAGCGCCGCGGGGTCCGGTCCCGGTCGGACGTCAGGCGCCTCGGGCGCGTCAGGCGGGTGCGAGGGCGCAGCGCCGCATCACGTCGTCGAGGGAGAGCCCGAGCACCTCGGCGAGGGCCGCCACGGTGAAGAAGGCGGGGGTGGGCGCCCGGCCGGTCTCGATCTTGCGGAGGGTCTCGGCGGAGAGCCCGGCGCCGGCCGCGATCTCGACCATGCTGCGCGGGCCGCGCGCCTCGCGGAGGAGCGCGCCCAGGCGCTCGCCGCGCTCGCGCTCTTCGGGGGTGAGAGGGGTACGGACCATGCACCCATCCTACCCCGCTACCCAATAACTATCCCGTTACAGTTATACCGGTATAGTTATTGGCATGGTGGAACTGAAGACAGACGAGTCGATCGACGAGATGCGCGCCGCGGGCCGCGTCGTCGCCCACGCCCTGGCCGCCGTCCGGCAGGCCGCGCGGGTCGGCAGCCGCATGCTGGATCTGGACGAGATCGCCCGCGAGATCCTGCGCGAGGCCGGCGCGACCTCCCCCTTCCTCGGCTACCGGCCGCGGTTCGCGCCGGTGCCCTTCCCCGCCGTCATCTGTACCTCGGTCAATGACGCGATCGTCCACGGCATCCCCGGCGAGTACCGCCTGCGCGACGGCGACCTGGTCAGTGTCGACTGCGGGGCGAAGCTGGGCGGCTGGGTCGGCGACGCGGCGGTCAGCTTCACCGTCGGCCGGGCCCGCCCCGGCGACCTGCGGCTGATCGAGACCGCCGAGGCGGCGCTCAGCGCCGGAATCGCCGCCGCGGTGCCCGGCAACAGGATCGGGGACATCGCCCACGCCGTCGGTACGGTCTGCCGCGCCGCCGGATACGGCATTCCCGACGGCTTCGGCGGCCACGGCGTGGGCCGCACCATGCACGAGGACCCGGGCGTGCCCAATGAGGGCCCGCCGGGACGCGGTATGAAGCTGCGCCCCGGCATGGTCCTCGCGATCGAGCCGATGCTCACCGCGGGCGGTACGGACGACTACACCTGCGACGGGGACGGCTGGACCCTGCGGACCGCCGACGGCAGCCGCGCCGCGCACGCGGAGCACACGGTCGCGATCACCGCCGACGGCCCGAGGATCCTCACCGCCTTGTAGGGCCCGCGGTCCCTACGGCCGGCCGTGCGGGTGCACGACCATCGCCGAGCCGCCGCCCCGCCTGCTCGTCTCGGCGGCCGCCAGCCAGCGCCCGTCCGGCAGCCGCTGCACGCCGGTGGCCGCGCCGATCTCCGGGTTCTGCCGGAAGCCCTGGCCGATCGCCTCCAGTTCCGCGCGCACCGGGCTGTTCCAGAGCCCCGGCTCCAGCTCCGTCGTGGTCTGGTTGCGCTGGCTGGCCCGTGGCGCGGCGATCGCGTCGACCAGCGGCAGTCCCCGGTCCAGGTGGCCGGTCAGGGTCTGCAGGACGGTGGTGATGATGGTGGCGCCGCCCGGGGAGCCGACCGCCAGCACCGGACGCCCGTGCTCCAGCACGATGGTCGGGGCCATGGACGAGCGCGGCCGCTTGCCCGGGCCGGGCAGGTTCGGGTCCGGGACGCCGGGTGCGGCCGGGGCGAAGGAGAAGTCGGTCAGTTCGTTGTTGAGCAGGAAGCCGCGACCGGGGACGGTGATCGCGCTGCCGCCGGTGGACTCGATGGTCAGCGTGTAGGAGACGACGTTGCCCCAGCGGTCGGCCACCGTCAGGTGGGTGGTGTTCTCCCCCTCGTAAGTCGTGGGGGCAGCCTGCCCGGTGGAGGCGCAGGGCGCGGGGCGGCGCGGGTCGCCGGGCGCCAGGGGGCTGGTCAGCGCCCGGTCCGGCGTGATGAGGCAGGCGCGCGAATCGGCGTACTCCTGCGAGAGCAGTTCCCGCGTCGGCACGTTCTCGACGGCCGGGTCGCCGACCCAGCGGCCCCGGTCGGCGAAGGAGATCCGCGAGGCCTCGATGAAGCGGTGCAGGTACTGCGCCTCGGAGAGCTTCGAGAGATCGGTGCGCTCCAGGATGTTCAGCGCCTCTCCGACGGTGGTGCCGCCGGAGGAGGAGGGCGCCATGCTGTAGACGTCCAGGCCCCGGTAGCCCACGCGGGTCGGGGCCTGCCACTTGGTCGCGTACGCGCGCAGGTCGCCGGTCGTCAGGTCGCCGGGCCGCACGATCCTGGTGGCGGCGGGGTCGACCGGGGGTGTGCGGACGGCCCGGACGATGTCCTCGGCGATCGGGCCCCGGTAGAGCGCGCCGGTGCCCTTGCGGGCGAGCTCGGCGTAGGTCGCGGCCAGGTCGGGGTTCTTGAAGGTGGAGCCGACCACCGGGAGGTCGCCGCCGGGCAGGAAGAGCTTCGCGGTGTCCGGGAAGTCCTTGAAGCGGGCCTGGTTGGCCTCGGTCTGGGCCCGGAAGGTGCTGTCCACGGTGAAGCCGTCGCGGGCCAGTTTCTCCGCGGGCTTCAGCAGCTGGCGCAGCGGGCGGGTGCCCCAGGCGTCGAGGGCGCTCTTCCAGGTGGCCGGGGTGCCGGGGACACCGACCCCGAGGCCGCTGGTCTGGCCCTCGGCGAAGGGGATGGGGGCGCCGTTCTCCTGGAACAGGGTGGAGGTGGCCGTCGCCGGGGCGGTCTCGCGGCCGTCGATGGTCCGTACCCGGCGGGACGTGGCGTCGTAGTGGACGAAGTAGCCGCCTCCGCCGATGCCCGCCGAGTAGGGCTCGGTGACCCCGAGCGCGGCGGCGGTGGCGATCGCCGCGTCCACGGCGTTGCCGCCCGAGCGCAGGACGGCGATCCCGGCGGCCGAGGCGTCGGCGTCGACGCTGGCGACGGCCCCGCCGTAGCCGGCGGCCACCGGCACCTTGGCCGGTGTGGGCGGCGCGGACGGCGGGGCGGCGGCGCCGGTCGAGACGAGTGCGGCGACGAGGGCGAGCAGCGGTAACGTGCGGGCGGCGGGACGGTGCATCCGGACCTCCAGTGGCAGCGTGCGCCGAGCCTAGCCGCCGTCCCGCCGTCCCGTCAGGACCTCGGCCGCGCCGCGTGGTTGCCCTGTCCGGCACCTGCGGCTGACCTCGCGCAGCGCATGCCCTAGCATCCCGCGCATGAACGATGACGTGCGCAACATCGTGCTCGGGGTGCTGGCCACCGCCCTCAGCGGCGGATTCGGCTGGTTCTCCCGAACCTATCTGTGGCGCCGCGCCCTCCGCCGCAAGCAGGCCTTCTTCGGCCTGCCCACCGGGTCCGACTGCCTGTTCGTGGCCAACCGGCAGATGGGCGGAGCTGATTCGTCGCTGCACCGCAACGACGCCTTCGCGCTGCTGGAGATATCCGCGCTGATCAAGGACTGCGGGGCGAACGTGCAGATCGTCACCCACGACACGGCCCGCCAGGGCTTCGGCGAGCGGGCCGAGTTCTGCGTCGGCGGGCCGATCTCCAACGTCCGTACGACGGCGCATTTGGCCTCCATGCTCCCGGGGGTGCGAGTGAGCGTCGGCGGCGAGCCCGGCCCCGACCGGGGGGCCATCAGCGTCGGCGGGGAGACCTACCGATGGGAGAAGGGCCTGGTCGAGTACGTCCTGCTGGCGCGGCTGACCACCGGGCAGGGCTCCCGGCCGGTGTTCCTGCTGTCCGGACAGACCGCCAACAGCAACCAGGCCGCCGCCCGTTACCTGGCCAGACACCACCGGCGGCTGGCCCGCACGTACGGCAGGGATTCCTTCTGCGTCCTGCTGAAGGTCATCAACTCCGACGCCTACGGCCCGGACGTGACCGAGCTGGTGGCGGACGTCACCGAGGCGGCCCGGACACCCGCAGCGGCAGCCGTGTGATCCCGTTGATGAAGTTCGACACCAACCGGCGCGGCGGCCCCGTGAGTTCGGGCGGGGGCATGGCCGCGCACCACTCCTCGTAGAGGGTGCGCAGCTGGAGCCGGGCGAAGTGGGCGCCGAGGCAGACGTGCGGACCGTCCCCGAAGGAGACGTGGGGGTTGGGCGTCCGGCCGAGGTCGAGGCGGCCGGGGTCGGTGAAGACCCGCTCGTCGTGGTTGGCGGAGGCGTGGAAGACCACCACCTTGTCCCCGGCCCGGATCGGCTGCGCGCCCAGTCGGGTGTCGACGGCCGCCGTGCGGCGGAAGCTGAGCACCGGCGGATGGACGCGCAGGAGTTCCTCCACGGCCCGGTCCACCGGGACCCGCCCGTCGGCGAGCCGCCGGTAGGCGTCCGGGGTGCGTACCAGCGCGAGCAGACCGCCGGGGGCGGCGCTGCGCACGGTGTCGTTGCCCGCGACGGTGAGCAGGAAGAAGAACATCTCCAGCTCGGCCGGGTCCAGTGCGGCGTGGGCGAGGGAGGTCATCACGTCGTCGCCGGGGTGGGTGCGCTTGTGGGCGGCCAGTTCGCGGGCGTACGCGAACATCTCGCCGAGCAGCGCTGGGGAGCGCGGGTTCAGGGGCTTGCCGTCCGGGCCGAGCAGGGGCGCGGGCGCGTCCTCGGGATCCTGGTAGCCGATGATCCGTACGGTCCACTCCAGCAGCAGTCCCCGGTCGGCGGCCGGGACCCCCAGCAGGTCGGTGAGGTTGAGCAGCGCGTACTCGTCGGTGACGGTGCGCACGAGGTCGGCGGCGCCGTCCTCGGACCGGTCGCGCGCGGCGGCGAGCAGGCCCCGGGCCCGTTCCCGTACCCGCCCGGCGAAGGCGTCGACCCGGGCGGGGGTGAAGGCACGGGCGACCACCCGCCGCAGCCGGCCGTGGTCCGGGGGGTCCTGGTTGAGCATGGTGCGGCGCAGGAACGGCAGGTCGGCGGGGTCGGGGTCGCGGATCTGGGTGGCGCCCAGCCAGGAGGAGTACGAGCGGTGGTCGCGCAGGACCCGGACGACGTCGGCGTGCCGGGTGACGGCCCAGAAGCCGGGGCCAGCCGGCCAGCCCTGGATCTCCGGCTCCGGCTGCCAGGCCACCGGGTGCCGCTCGCGCAGCAGCCGGTAGCGCTCGTGGGGGATGCCCTCGGCGTAGATGCGGGGGTCGAAGACGTCGGGGACGTCCGCGGCGTGGTCCATGGGGCCACCGTGACGGGAGGCGGCCCCGCCCGCAAGGGCGCGGCCGGCCGCCGGCCGGCCGCACACGTCAGCGCCGCGAGTCGCACTCGGCGGATGCGAGGGTGGTGTCGGTGCCCCGCAGGGTGACCGGGCTGAGGGTGTCCGGCACGGCCGAGACGCCGATGGTGCACACCAGCTGGCTGCGGGCCAGTTCCGACAAGCCGCCCACGGCGAACGGCACATGGACCGTCATCCCCGCGCTCGCCGAGTACTCGCTCACCGCCACCCGTTCCTCCTGCCCGGCGGCCGGCCGGGGCAGCGCCGTAGTGAGTCCGGCCTCCCCGGCCAGACCGCTGGGGCCGTCCAGCAGCAGCAACACGAGCGCCCTGGGCGCGATGGTGTAGCCGTCGGGGAGCATGAACGGGACCGGGGCGAGCCGGTCGCCCTCCTTGGAGACGAAGTAGAGGACGACACCTTTGCCGCTCGGGCTCTTGACGGTGGAGGCATGGCCGCTCTCGATCACCCCGGTGGGCTTGATCCCGCATCCGGCGAGCAGCAGGGCGCAGCCCGCCAGCGCCGCCGGGGCCCGGGACCTCGTCTTCCGCTCTGTCATACGCGGGCCTCCAGCGGCATGTCGAGGGTGAAGAGGGCTCCTCCGCAGGGCCCGTTGCCCGCCCGGAGGGTGCCCCCGTGCAGGCGGACGTTCTCCAGGGTGATGGCGAGTCCGAGGCCGCTGCCGGCGGAGCGGGTCCGGGCCGCGTCGGCCTTGAAGAAGCGGTCGAAGATGTGCGGCAGCACCTCGGGGGCGATGCCGGGCCCGCTGTCGGCGACGTCGATCAGCAGCCGTTCGCCGTCCTCGCCCGGTGCGGTCCGTACGGTGACGCGTACGGGGGCGCCGCCGTGCCGCAGGGCGTTGCCGACGAGGTTGGCGAGGACCACGTCGAAGCGGCGCGGGTCGAGTCGGGCGCGTACCCGGTCCGGCAGCTCGGTGACGACGCGGTCGTCGTCCCAGTGGCGTCGTTCGAGGGTCTTGCGCACGGCTTCGGCGATGTCCACGTCGTCGAGGTTGAGCTCGGCGGCCCGGGCGTCGAAACGGGAGATCTCCATCAGGTCCTCGACGAGGACGGCGAGTTTGCCGGTCTCGGCGCTGACCAGGCGCAGGGCCTTGGCGGTGTCGGCGTCGAGGCGCGCGGCGTCCTCGTCGAGGACCTCGGTCACGGCGAGCATCCCGGCGAGGGGGGTGCGCAGTTCATGGGAGACGTCGGAGGCGAAGCGGCGGGCGCGGGTCTCCGCGTCCTGCAGCTCGCGCACGGACTGCTCCAGGGCGCGAGCGGTTTCGTTGAAGGTGCGGGCGAGTCCGGCGAGTTCGTCGGCGCCCCGGACCTCGATGCGGGTGTCGAGGCGGCCGCGGCCCAGCCGCTGGGCGGCCCGGCGCATGTCGCGGACCGGCCGCAGGACGCTGCGGGCGGCCAGAAGCGCGGGGACGATGGCGATGGCCAGCCCCGGGACGGCGCCCTGCTGGGCGGCGTCGACCATGGCCTCGACGGTCTCCTTCTCGGTCGCGAGCGGGACGCTGGCGTAGAAGACCGCCCCGGTGGATTCGGTGTAACCGTTGTGCTCGAAGAGGGCGGGGACGCCGATCGTGAGCCACGGGTTGCCGCGCTGGTCCTCGACGCGCTGGAAGGCTGTGTACTGGTTGTTGCGGACCTTGTCGCGCAGGCTGTCGGTGATCACGGTGGAGGTGGGCGTGCCGGGGTTGGTGGAGACGCGCAGGCCGCCGTACTCGCCGAAGATGATCCACGGGTGGGGTTTGCCGCGCTTGCCGAGCTCGATGACGACGCGCTGGAGCTCCTGCTGGGTCAGCGGCAGGCGGATCTCCTGCTGCTCGACCTGGTCCCGCAGGGTGTTGACGGCGGTGTCCTGGGTCTGCTTGAGGATGGCGTTGCGCGCCTGCTGGTAGGTGAGGGCGGCGGTGGTCACCGCGCTGATTGCGGCGACCAGCAGGAAGGCCGCGATCAGCCGGGTGCGCAGGCCGAAGGGGGCTATCCGCCTCACCGTCGCGGACCCTGGACCGGGCCGAAGCGGTAGCCGAAGCCCCGCACGGTCTGTATGTAGCGGGGGGCGGCGTCGGGGTCCTCGATCTTGTGGCGCAGGCGGCGCACGCAGGCGTCCACGAGCCGGGCGTCGGCGTGGTAGCTGTGGTCCCAGACGTACTCCAGGAGCTGCTGGCGGGAGAAGACCTGCTCGGGCGAGGCCGACAGGTGCAGCAGGAGCTTGATCTCGCTGGGGGCGAGGGCGACGCGCTCGCCGTTCTTGGCGACGGTGAGCCCGGCGCGGTCGATGGCGAGCTCTCCGTGGACCGCGACCTCCGGGCGCATGCCCACGGGGTCGTTGAGCCTGCGCAGCACGGCCTTGACGCGGGCCTCGATGACCTCGGTGCGGGCGGGTTTGACGATGTAGTCGTCGGCGCCGGCCTCCAGGCCGATGACGATGTCGAAGTCGTCGCCGCGCGCGGTGAGCATGATGATCGGCACCTCGCTGCTCTCGCGGATGCGGTGGCAGACCTGCACGCCGTTCATGCCGGGCAGCATCAGGTCGAGCAGGACGAGTTCGGGGCGGAAGCCCGCCATCAGGGCGAGCCCCTCCTCCCCGGTCTCGGCGGCGCACACCTCGTGCCCGCGGCGGCGCAGGCCGAGGCCCACTCCCTCGCGGATGGAAGGGTCGTCCTCGATCAGCAGTACGCGTGGCATCCGGTCAGTATCCCAGGGTGTTGTGGGGCGTTCCCTGCCGCTTAGCGGCCCATCCGGCGCCGCAGGGAGTCCAGCTGGTCGGTGATCTCCGTCAGGCGCAGCGGCCCGGCGAGGAGGACGACGACGAGCAGCAGTGCGACGGTTCCGGCCCCGACCGCGGTGAAGTCGCCGAAGCGTTCGGCGGCGCGGGCGGCCGCGTACCCGGCGGTGGCCGCCGGTGCGCAGGCGGCCAGCAGCCGCAGGTGGGTCCGTACGGCGCTCGCGCGGCGTTCCGTACGGGTCCCCTCGCGCGGGCCGAGCCTGCGGGCGAGGGTGTACGCGGTCACGGCGGCGCCCGCGAGGAAGGCGACGGAGGAGGCGGCGGCCATGCCGGTGACCGCCCAGCGTGGGGAGAGCAGGAAGTAGGCGGCGGCCGACAGCCCGGCGTTGAGCGCGGCGATGGTGAGGTTGAGGAAGAAGGGGGTCCGGGTGTCGGAGAGGGCGTAGAAGCCGCGCGAGAGCACGTACTGCGCGGAGAAGGCGATCAGGCCGGGGGCGAAGGCGATGAGCATGCCCGCCATGACCTTGATGTCGGCGGCTCCGGTGCGACCGTACTCGAAGACGCTGCCCATCACCCAGGGGGCGAGGGCGGCGAAGAGCGCGGCGGCGGGTACGACGAGGGCGGCGCTGGAACGCAGCGCGTACGAGATGTCGCGGCGCACGGCGCCGAGGTCGCCCTCGGAGGCGGCCGCGCTCATCCGGGGCATCAGGGCGGTGACGAGGGAGACGGTGATGATGCCCTGCGGGACGATCCACAGCTGGTAGGCGTTGCTGTAGGCGGTGTAGCCGGCGCCGCCCGCGAGTCCGGCTGCGACGGCGTGCTGTCCGGTGGTGGTGGACAGCCGGGTGACGACCCAGTAGGCGATCTGGTTGGTCAGGACGAGCATGACCAGCCAGCCGGCGTTGCGCAGCGGGCGGCCGAGGCCGCTGTCGCGCCAGTCGAAGCGGGGGCGCCAGCGGAAGCGGGCGGCGCGCAGCGAGGGGACCAGGGCGAGGGCCTGGACGAGGATGCCGACGGTGGTGCCGAGGCCGAGCAGCCGGGTCTCGGCGGCGGTGAGGCCGTTGGCACCGCCTTGACCGCCCTGGGAGACGTGGAGGAAGAGCCCGAAGACGCCGATGATCACGAGGTTGTTGAGGACCGGGGTCCACATCATCGCGCCGAACCGGCCGCGGGCGTTCAGCACCTGGCCGAGCAGCGTGAAGAGCCCGTAGAAGAGGATCTGCGGCAGGCAGTAGCGGGCCAGGGCCACGGTGGTGTTCGCCTGGGCGCCGCTGTAGTCGGTGTACGCCGAGACGATCAGCGGGGCGGCGAGGACTGCCACGGCGGTGAGCAGCACGAGCGCCGCGGTGCAGGCGGTGAGCAGCCGGTCGGTGTAGGCGGATCCGCCGTCCTCGTGCTCCTTGGCGGCCCGGACCAGTTCGGGAACGAAGACGGCGTTGAGCGCGCCGCCGATGAGCAGCATGTAGAGGATGTTCGGGACCGTGTTGGCGACGGCGTAGCCGTCGCCGAGGAGTCCGGTGCCCAGCGCCGCGACGACGACGGCGGAACGGATGAAGCCGGTGGCGCGGGAGACGATCGAACCGGCCGCCATGAGCGCACCGCTGCGCAGCACCGAGGTCTTCTTCGGTGACGCGCCGCCGGTGTCCGGAGCAGCCGGTCTGGTGTCGGTGGTGGCTGTCACCGGCGGGCCAGGTAGGCCTGGAACGCCTTGTAGAGCGCCGTGTTGGCGTATCCGTCCATCGGTATCTCCCACTCGCCCAGCGTCTCGACGACCTGTCCGCCGGTGCCGAGCTTCCAGCGCAGCAGCCCGAAGGAACGCATCGCGGGGTCGAGGGTGGAGGGTACCCCGCGCATGTCGTATTCGTCCGCTCCCAGGGCATGTGCGTCACACATCATGCGCCACTGCAGGGCGTTGCTGGGCCGCACGTCACGCCGGTGGTCGGCGGAGGCGCCCGTCTGGTACCAGACCCGGCTCCCGGCGACGATCATCGTGTGGGCGGCGAGTACCTCACCCTGGTGGACGCCCAGGTAGAGCCGCATCCGGCCGGGCTCCTCCTCGTTCAGGACCCGGTACTGCTGCTCGTAGTACGCGAGGGAGCGGCCGAGCCGGAAGCCGTCGCGCTCCTCGGTGATCCGCAGCAGCCGGTAGAACTCGGGGAGGTCGGCGGCGCCGCCGACGACCGTCTCCACACCGGCCTTCGCGGCCTTGCGCACATTGCGCCGCCATTCCTGGTTCAGGCCCGACCACAGATCGTCCAGCGAGCGGCCGGCCAGCGGCACCCGGAAGACGTGGCGGGGCTGGGCGTCACCGTCGTCCTCGCCGCCGCAGCGCTTCCAGCCGCGGGCGCGCAGCCGGTCGGCGAGGGCGGCGCCGACCGGGTCCACCTCGGTGGCGAGCACGTCGGAGATCTGCCGGCCGGGCCCGGCGGCCGACTTGGCGGTGGCCGCGTCCCAGCGGCGGTAGGCGGGGGTGGGGCCGATGCGGACCGCGAAGGCACCGGTGGCGCGCAGGTGGCGCTTGAGCGGGGTCAGCCAGCGGTCGATGCGCGGGTCGCACCAGTCGGCGACCGGGCCCTCGGGCAGGTAGGCGAAGTATTTCCGGGTCCCGGGGAATTGACGGTAGAGAACGAGTCCGGCACCCGCGATGTCCCCGTTCGGGTAGTGCCATCCGACCCTTTCGGATCGCCAGAGGTCCTTTACCTCGGCCCAGGAGGGGTACTGGAGAAAGCTCGCCTGCCGGTTCCGGGAAAGGAATTCCCGGTACGCGGGGACGGACAGCGCGCGGACCGTCAGCTCCTGGTCCTGGTCCTGCCGGGCGGTGGTCACGAGCAGTGCACACACGGCTGACGGCCTTCCTGTTCGTCCGGATGAGCGGCTCACAGGACTCTCACAGCCGTCCATGACCGAAGTGCGCGGCGGTGGTGACCGGATGATGACCGTTCCGCTGCGGTCCATGTCACAGGGGAAATACGGACCTTTTCCTCGGTTTTCGCAACCTAGAGTCGTTCCATCCGCTCTCACTTTGCGGACGTTCGTTACTTCGGAGGGGTTTTCGTTGAGCCGCACACGCCGCACACGCCGCACCGCTCGTCATGCCGCCATGGCCGGCACCGCACTCCTGGCCGCCGCGCTGACCGCCTGCTCGGGCGGGGGCGGCGCGGGAGGCGGGACCGGCGGGGCGGAGATGAAGCAGAAGCCGGACATGGCGATATCCGTGAACCTCACGGGTGATCAGGTGAAGGCGGGCGAGCCGGTCAAGGTGACGATCGCCGACGGCAAGCTGGCCCAGGTGAAGGTCACCGACGCCAAGGGCGGTGAGCTGGCCGGGAAGATATCCGACGACGGCAAGACCTGGGCGTCCGAACGCAACGCCGCGCCCGGAACCGACTACAAGGTCGAGGCCCAGAACACCGACAGCCAGAGCGCGACCGCCCAGTTCAAGACGGGCGCCGCCGACAAGGTGAACAAGGTCTCGATCAACCTGCCCAAGGGGAGCACGGTGGGTGTGGCCATGCCCGTCTCACTCGTCTTCGACAACCCGGTGAAGAACAAGGCCGAGGTGGAGAAGCAGCTGAAGGTCACCGCCTCGGACAACACCGAGGGTTCCTGGGGCTGGTTCAAGGACTACTCCGGCAACGACCGGGTGGACTGGCGGCCGAAGGAGTACTGGAAGCCGGGTACCGGCGTGAAGGTCGAGATGAACCTGAACGGCGTGGACTCCGGCCAGGGCGGCGGCCTCTTCGCCCGCGACTACCTCACCGAGTTCACGATAGGCAAGGACCGCCGGATGGAGGTCAGCCTCGACACCAAGACGATGTCGGTGACCGAGGACGGCCAGGTGGTCAAGACGATCCCGGTCTCGGCCGGCACACCGGGCGGCCAGAAGGCCTCCTGGTCCGGGAAGATGGTGCTGATGTCGAAGGAGGGCACCATCCGGATGGACTCCCAGACGGTGGGCCTGGGCGACTCCTACGACAAAATGGTCGACTATTCGATGCGGCTGACCTGGTCGGGGATGTACGTGCACGCGGCGCCGTGGAACGCGGCCAACTTCGGCAGCGCCAACACCAGTTCGGGCTGTGTGGGCATGAGCGACGCCAATGCGGCGTCCTTCTACGCGCAGGTCCAGGTCGGCGACCCCTTCGAGGTGGTGGGCAGCGGATCCAAGGGCAAGGCGGAGCTGGGCAACGGCTACGGCGAGTGGAACCTGTCCTGGGACGAGTGGAAGGCCAAGAGTGCCCTGGCCGGCGCTCCGCAGAACGGCTGAGACGGGCCGACTTGACTCTTGTTCAATTGTTACCACCGCGTAACCTACTCATGGGTTACCACCAGTAAGCCTCTCCCGTTACCGTCGGGTCACTTTGACGACCCGGCGTACGCGAGGAGCACCGATGGAACGCACCACCACCGCAGCGGCCGTGGCGGCCCTGCTGGCGGCAGCCGCCCTGGGCCTGGCCCCCCACCAGGCCCAGGCGGCGCCCGCGCCGGCCGTGGCCCTGGCCTCCGATGCCTCGTCGGAACTGCGTTTCCACGACATTCCGGGCTCCGGGGGCATCACCCTCAAGGGCAACGTCTTCACCCCGGCCGGCGCCCGGGCCGGTCAGAAGTACCCTCTGATCGTGCTGCCCACCAGTTGGGGCATGCCGCAGATCGAATACATCGCCCAGGCCAAGAAGCTCGCCGACTCCGGCTACGTCGTGGTCAGTTACACCTCGCGCGGCTTCTGGCTCTCCGGCGGCGAGATCGAGGTGGCCGGTCCGCCGGACATCGCCGACGTGTCCGCCGTCATCGACTGGGCCCTCGCCCACTCCCCCGCCGACGCGGACCGCATCGGCCTCGGCGGGGTTTCGTACGGCGCCGGCATCAGCCTGCTGGCCTCCGCGCACGATCCGCGGATCAAGGCCGTGGTCGCGCTGAGCGGCTGGGCCGACCTCATCGAATCCATCTACTCCGGCCGCACCCAGCACCTCCAGGCCGCGGGGGTGCTCGGCGCCGCCGGCTATCTCACCGGCCGCCCCGGTCCCGAACTCCAGGCGATCCTCGGCGACTTCCTCGGCTCCAGGCTGGAGAACGAGCAGGCGATGATCGAGTGGGGCAAGAAGCGCTCGGCCGCCGAGAAGGTGGACCGGATCAATGCCAACGGCGCCGCGATCATGCTCGGCAACGCCTGGGGCGACACCATCTTCCCGCCCAACCAGTACGCCGCCTTCTTCGAGCAGCTGACCGGCCCCAAGCGCCTGGAATTCCGCCCCGGCGACCACGCCACCGCCGAGGCCACCGGCCTGCTCGGCCTGCCCAACGACACCTGGACCAACGCCCACCGCTGGTTCGACCGCTACCTCAAGGGTGAGCGCAACGGCGTCGAGACCGAGGCCCCGGTCCAGATCAAGTCCCGCAGCGGCGACGGCTACGAGGGGTACGCCGACTGGAAGTCGGTCGGTTCCGGCGGCACGGAGAGGCTAGCGCTCTCCGACAGCGAACACCTCTTCGCCAATGTCGACTCGGGCGCCAACGGCGGCATCGTCTTCCTCTCCAGCGTCCTCGACCAGTTCGTCAAGGCGCCCCCGGCCGCGTCCATCCCGCTCCTGCCCCGCTCCTTCGCCGCCGTCTGGCAGTCGCCGCGCTACGACGCGGCCCGCCGGATCCGCGGCACCGCCCTGCTGCACACCACCGTCACGCCCACGAAGCCGGACGGCACCTTCGTCGCCTACCTCTACGACGTCGGCCCGCTCGGCATCGGCAAGCTGGTCAGCAACGCCCCGTACACCTTCCACGGCCGCACCCCCGGCCAGGCGTTCGGCGTGGACCTGGAGCTGTTCTCCACCGCCTACGACGTGCCGGAGGGCCACCGGCTCGCCCTCGTCATCGACACCGTCGACCCCCTCTACATCGAGCACAACCCCTCCGGCGCACAGCTGACCTTCTCCTCACCGCGCACCGATCCCTCGTACGTCTCGGTACCTCTGCGCGAGCAGTGATCTGCGGCTGCTGCCGGGCGGGGTGGCTCTCCGGGGCTACTGGTGGCCCGGCAGCACCGGTCCCGGTTCGGGCGGGGCGACCTCCACCGCTCTGGTCTTGAGGCTGCGCCGCTCCTGCTTGGCCACCCACGTGGCGAACCACGAGAGCAGCATGCACATCCCGATGTAGATCGGGGAGATGATCAGGACGACCGGGATGAAGGGCAGGTCGTAGTCGAGGTTGGAGGCGATCAGCTTGCCCGCGTGCAGGAACTCCTCGTAGGTGATCAGAAAACCGAGCGAGGTGTCCTTCAGCGCCACGACCAGCTGGCTGATGATCGCGGGCAGCATCGCCCGGACCGCCTGCGGGGCGAGGACGAAGGTCATCACCTGTGTCTTGCGCATGCCCAGTGCGTACGCCGCTTCGCGCTGCCCCCGTTCCACGGAGTTGATGCCGGTTCGGAAGACCTCGGCGAGCACCGAGCCGTTGTACAGGGTCAGCCCCGCCACCAGCGCGGGCAGCGGCTGGACCTTCAGGGCGACGAAGATGAAGAAGATCATCACGAGCACCGGCATGGCGCGGAAGAACTCCACGCACAGGGTGGCCAGCCAGCGCACCGGCCGGTGGACCGAGAGCCGGCCGGTGGCGAGCACCGCGCCGAGCACGAGCGAGAGCACCGAGGCGTACGCGAAGGCCTTGAGGGTGTTCCACAGGCCGTTGAGCAGCAGTTCCTGGATGCCCGTGTACGCGAAGGGACGCCACTTGGCGGAGGTGAACTGGCCGGTGTCGAAGAGCAGGTGGAGGATCCATCCGAGCAGGGCGAGGATCAGCACCGTCGAGGCGATCCCGTAGAAGAAGTGCCGGCGCCGGGCCCGGGGGCCGGGGATGTCGTAGAGGGCGGTGGACCGCATGGCCCCGTGGAGCGCGTGGGCGGTCATCGGGCGACTCCCCAGCGCATCTCCAGCACGTTGAAGAGCGCGCTGATGGACAGGGTGATGATCAGGTAGCCGACGGCGATCCAGACGAAGGTCCAGATGATGCTGTAGCCCAGCTCGTTGAGGGTCTTGTAGGTGCCCAGCAGCTCGGTGACGCTGAAGGCGCCGGCGATCGCCGAGTTCTTGGCGAGCGCGATCAGGGTGGAGCCGATGGGCGGGATCACCGAGCGGAAGGCCTGCGGGAGGACCACCGTGCCCAGGGTCTGGGCGAAGGACATGCCGAGGCTGCGGGCCGCCTCGCCCTGGCCCTTGGGCACGGTGTTGATGCCCGAGCGCAGCGCCTCGCAGATGAAGGCGGAGGTGTAGCAGCCGAGCGCGAGGACGGCGAAGAGCTGGAAGGGCAGGACCAGGCCGAAGCGCGGCAGGCCCAGCAGGACGGCGAAGAAGAGCAGGGTGAGCGGGGTGTTGCGGAGCACGGCGACCCAGACCGTGCCCAAGGCGCGGAAGGAGCCGACGGGCGCGACCCGGAAGGAGGCCATCACGAAGCCGAGGACCAGGGCCAGCAGGGAGGCGTAGACGGTCAGTTCGACGGTGCCGAGGAACCCTCTCCCGTAGAGCGAGAAGTTGTCGGTGAGTACGTCCATGGCGGTGCCCTCTCCTCTCAGTTCGCCGGGTAGCGGTCGATGGCGGGCGGCGTCGGGGCGGGCACGCCGGACAGGCCGAGGGTGGCCTCGTAGGCCTTCTTCCAGTTGCCGTTCTTCTCCTGTGCTTCCAGGGCGTCGTCGAGGGCGAAGCGCAGTGCGTTGTCGCTGCGCGGGACTCCGATGCCGTAGGGCTCCTTGGAGAAGGGCTCCCCGACGACCTTGAGCTCGTCGGGGACCTTGGCCGCGTAGCCGAGGAGGATCGAGTCGTCGGTGGAGACGGCGTCGACCTGGTAGGTCAGCAGATTGTCGACGCAGACCGAGTAGGTGTCGTAGGCGACGAGGACCGCCTTCGGGAACTCCCTCTGGAGCCGCTGGTAGGGGGTGGAGCCCGCGGCCGAGCAGACCTTCTTGCCCGCCAGGTCGCCGGGGCCCTTGATGTCCTTCTCGTCCTTGCGGACCAGCAGGGACTGGCCGGCCATGTAGTAGGGCCCGGCGAAGCCGACCTGCTTCTTGCGGTTGTCGTTGATCGTGTAGGTGCCGACGTAGTAGTCGATCTGGCCGTTCTGCAGGGCCGTCTCGCGGTTGGCGGAGGCGATCGTCGTGAATTCGATCGTCTTGGGGTCGAAGCCGAGCGAGGCCGCCATCATCTTGGCGATCTCGATGTCGAAGCCGGAGTAGCGGCCGCTGGCGGGGTCCTTCTCGCCCAGGTACGGCTGGTCCTCCTTGGCGCCCACCACCAGGTGGCCTCGGCGCTCGGCCTTCTGCCAGGTGGGTGAGTCGGGCAGTCGGAAGCCGGTCGCGACCTGGTACGAGGGCAGGTCTTCGGGCTGCGGCCCCTTGACCGGGGGGCTGCCGGACCTGCCGCAGCCGGTTGCCGCTCCGGTGCCCGCGAGCAGGAGGAGAGCGAGGGCCAGTGCGCGGATGTGGATCACAGGACCGGCCCCCTCAGTGCTTCAGGATCTTGGAGAGGAAGTCCTTGGCCCGGTCGCTCTCGGGCGCGGTGAAGAACTGCTCCGGGGTCCGGTCCTCCACGATCCTGCCGTCGGCCATGAACACGACCCGGTTGGCGGCGGAGCGGGCGAAGCCCATCTCGTGGGTGACCACGAGCATGGTCATGCCGTCTCGGGCGAGTTGCTGCATGACCTCCAGCACCTCGTTGATCATCTCCGGGTCGAGCGCGGAGGTGGGCTCGTCGAAGAGCAGCACCTTGGGGTTCATGGCGAGGGCGCGGGCGATGGCCACGCGCTGCTGCTGGCCGCCGGAGAGCTGGGCGGGGAACTTGTCGGCCTGGTCGGCGAGGCCGACCCGGTCCAGGAGTTCGCGGGAGCGCTTGTCCGCCTCGTCCTTGCCACGTTTGCGGACCTTGATCTGCGCGAGTGAGACGTTCGCGAGGACGGTCTTGTGCGCGAAGAGGTTGAAGGACTGGAAGACCATTCCGACCTCGGCGCGCAGGTGGGCCAGTTCCTTGCCCTCGGCCGGCAGCGGCTGCCCGTCGATGAGGATCGTGCCGGACTCGATGGTCTCCAGCCGGTTGATCGCCCGGCACAGGGTCGATTTTCCGGAGCCGGAGGGGCCGATGATCACCACCACCTCCCCGCGGCCGACGGTGAGGTTGATGTCCTGGAGGACATGCAACTGCCCGAAGTGCTTGTTGACGTCCCGCAGCTCGATCAACGGATCGACGGCCATGCGCTGCCCTGCCCACTTCTCGGTTATCGAGGTCAGCGCAAACTATCCAGCCAGGATGGGCACTTCACCGCGACACGCCTAAAAGCGGCATAAAGCCTAACGTACTCGCCCGTACCGCCCAGGCGTGAGCGGGCCGTCAGCCCTCGGAGGCCTCGGCGTACGCCTGGCTGAGCTCCGGGGATCCGGTCATCGCCCAGGACACCCCCGACTCGACCACGTTCAGCTCCCGGCCGGAGGCCAGGCGGATCACCGGCTGGCCGTTCGGCCAGACCTGCCAGCCGGCCCCCGGGACGGTCCGCACGATCACGGTCCCGAGGTAGCAGCCCGCGTCGTTGCCGAGCCAGGGTACGGCCTCCGGGTCCCCGCGCCAGCGGGGCATCAGCTGGTCGAGCGCCTCCAAGGAGGCCGGGCTCTGGTCGAGTTCGAGCCCGGCCGCCCTCGCCTGGTCACGCAGCATCTGGCACTCCGAGAACAACTCGGCGATGCCCTCGGGGTCATCCGCGAGAGCGGCCGCGAGCCCCGCACCTTGTTCCGTTTCGTGCCGGTTCAGCCACTTGTCCAGGAAAGGGATGTTCATACTGCCCAGCCTCGCACCAGGACCGGCACCTGGCCACAGGGCGCGCGTGGATCGCAGGGCGGGGATCGAGGCCTGCGGATCGAGACCTGCGGGTCCCGGGCTACGGGGTCGGGCCGGGTTCCAGGTTCAGGTCCACGACGACCGGCGCGTGGTCGGAGGCACCCTTGCCCTTGCGCTCCTCGCGGTCCACGTAGGCGTCGGTGACCGCCTTGACGAAGGGCGCGTTCCCGAACACCAGGTCGATGCGCATGCCCCTGTTCTTCGGGAATGCGAGCATCCGGTAGTCCCAGAAGGTGTAGGCGCGGTCGTACTTGAGGGCGCGCGGCGCCACCTCGGACAGACCGGCGGTGCGCAGCGCCTCCAGGGCGGCCCGCTCGGCCGGGGTGACGTGGGTGGCGCCCTCGAAGACGGCCGGGTCCCAGACGTCCTCGTCGGTCGGGGCCACATTGAAGTCGCCGAGCACCGCGAAGGGGCGGGGGCCGGCCGCGTCTTCGGCGATGGCGGTGGTCAGGGCCTGGAGCCAGCTCAGCTTGTAGCCGTAGTGGTCGTGCGCGACCTCACGGCCGTTGGGCACGTACACCGACCAGACACGCACGCCGCCGCAGGTGGCGGAGATCGCGCGGGGCTCCTGGACGCCCTCGTAGTCCGGGCCGCCGGGCAGCCCCGGGACCACGTCGTCCAGGCCGACCCGGGAGACCAGCGCCACGCCGTTCCACCGGCCGTTGGCGTTGACCGCCGACTCGTAGCCCAGCTCGCGCAGCTCCGCGTGCGGGAACTGCTCCGCGGAGCACTTGGTCTCCTGGATGCACAGGACATCCGTACCGGAGGTCTCCAGCCAGGCCAGCAGGCGCGGCAGCCGGGCGGTGATCGAATTGACGTTGTACGTGGCGATACGCATACGTCCCAACCTACCGCCCGGCACCGACAGTCACAGTTCGGTGGTCTCCCCGGCGGTGAGCCGGCCGTGGTCGGTGCCGCCCAGGGCGGCCAGGGCCGAGTCGTAGACCGGCCGGGCCAGGTCGGCGAGGTAGGCGTCGTGGATGTCGATGGCGCGGCGCGGCTTGACCTCGCGGAGGTAGTCGACCACCTCGGCGATCTTGTTCCAGGGCGCGTGCACCGGGAGCATCAGGGTGTCGACGGCTACCCCCGGGACGGTCAGCGCGTCGCCGGGGTGGAAGAGCGAACCGTCCACGAGGTAGCCGACGTTCGTGATCCGCGGGATGTCCGGATGGATCACGGCGTGCAGCTCGCCGTGCACCTGGACGTCGAAGCCGGCGGCGCTGAAGGTGTCGCCGTGGCCGACGGTGTGCACCCGGCCCGGATAGGCGGGGGCGAGCCGCCCCGCCACACTGCGCAGGGTCCACAGCTCGGCCGCCGGGTTCGCGTCGAGGGCCGCCCGCAGCCGGCCCTCGTCGAAGTGGTCCGGGTGCTCGTGCGTGACGAGCAGGGCGTCCGCCCCCCGTCCCGCGTCCGGTTCGCTGAAGGCGCCCGGGTCGATGACGAGGGTGCGTCCGTCCTTCTCCAGCTGGACGCAGGAATGCAGCCGCTTGGTGAACTTCATGATCCCAGGCTAGCCCGGGACCGCCGGGCCCGCGGCACTACGGAGTCGCGGTGCCAGGGAGTCGCGGTGCTAGGGAGTCGCGGTGCTAGGGAGTCGCGGTGCTAGGGAGTCGTGGTGGAGACCACGTACACCTTGGGATGAGCGGTGTCCGTGAGGTCGACCGTGATGTCCCGGGTGGGGCGCGGGTTCGGCTGCTCCAGGGTGATGCCGTGCCACGAGGCCTTCGGGCTCCAGCTCCAGCCGGCGACCTCGGCGTCGTGCGGGGAGATCGCGACGCCGGGGGTCAGTGCGTGGCGGCTGGTGCCGGCGCCGGCCAGGAAGGCGTCCAGGTCCTGCGGGGTGACCGCGAACTGCGTGAACAGCCGGCTGGTGCGCCAGTTGTTGGTCTCCAGGAACCCGACCCGCCAGGCCTGCGGCGGGATGGGCACCTCGTAGATGCTGCGCTGCACCTTGGAGGGCCAGCCGGGGCGCACCTTGGTCGCACCGACCTTGGCCGCCTTGTCCCGGCCGCTCTGGCGGCTCTGCTGGGCGGAGATCGCGAGATAGCCCGCGGGGACGCCGACCAGCAGCAGGATGATGATCGCTGTGATCCAGCGGCGCCGGACGACGTGCCTGCGGTTCTCGGCCGGGGGCCGCGGCGCGCCGGCGGCCTGGTGGGGCGGGGTGGGTGGTGTCACTTCTTTTCCTGGTCCTCGGAGCCGGTGCCGCCGCCTGAGCCGCTGCCCGTACCGGTGGTGCCGCGCCGGCCCAGCTGCGCGTAACGCTCGTACCGCTCGACCCGCCTGCGGGTGGCGCGGCGAAAGCGCCGGGCGACGAGCCGGGCGAGGTCGGCGGCGCCGACCATACCGGCCTCGGGGCCGAGCTCGGCCTTGGCGATGCGGGCCTCGGGCCGGTAGCCGCGGCCGGTGAGGTGGCGGCGGAAGGCGTCGCGGGCGGGACCGATCAGCAGGTCGTCGGCGGCGCTGACGCCGCCGCCGATGACGAAGCAGGAGGGGTCGAGGGCGGCGGCGAGGTTGGCGATGCCGACCCCCAGCCACTGGCCGATGTCCTGGAGCAGCTCGACGCACATGGCGTCGCCCTCGCGGGCCAGCTCGGTGATGAGCGGCCCGGTGATCTCGGAGACGTTGCCGCCGACCCTGGCGATGATGTTGTGCGCGACCGGGGAGTCGGCCGCGGCCAGCTCGCGCGCCTCGCGGACCAGGGCGTTGCCCGAGCTGTACTGCTCCCAGCAGCCCCGGTTGCCGCAGGGGCAGCGGTGGCCCCCGGGGACGACCTGCATGTGGCCGAATTCGCCGGCCACCCCGTACCGGCCGCGCTTGACCTGGCCGCCTTCGAGGATGGCGCCGCCGATGCCGGTGCCGAGCGTGATCATGACGAGGTGGTCCTCGCCGCGGCCGGCGCCGAAGCGCCATTCGGCCCAGGCGGCGGTGTTGGCGTCGTTGTCCACCATGACCGGGACCGCGAGCCGCGACTGGAGGGCGTCGCGCAGCGGCTCGTCGCGCCAGGCCAGGTGGGGTGCGAACAGCACGCGCGAGCGGTCGGCGTCGACCCAGCCCGCCGCCCCGATGCCGACGGCGTGCACGTCGTGGCGGTCGGAGAGGTCGAGGACGAGCTCGACGATGGTGTCCTCGACGACCTTGGCGCTCTTGGACTTGTCCGGCGTCTCGGCGCGGATCTTCTCCAGGATGATGCCGTCGGCGTCGACGACGCCGGCCATCACCTTGGTGCCGCCGATGTCGATGCCGACGGTGGGGACGCGCGGGGCGGTCAGGTGCGACCGGCGCTCACGGGTCCCGACGGTCCGCAGGACGGTGCCTCGCGCCGCGCCCCGGTGGGCGAGCGTGAAGTCCCGGTACGTGCTCATCGAGTCGTGCCGTCCCTCATGATGCGGTGGTGCCGGACGTGGCGCCCGGGCCTGGTGTCGTGCCGTCTGGCGCTGATTCTGCCACTCGCTCCAGCTCGTGGCTCAGTTCGTCGAGCTCGGAGCCGCCCGCCATCTGCCGGGTGAGCTCGTCCAGCGTGATGGAGTCGCGGGTGTGGCTGCCCGCCATGGTGCCGCGCTTGAGGAGGACGAAACGGTCCCCGACCAGGTGTGCGTGGTGCGGGTTGTGCGTGATGAGGACCACGCCGAGGCCCGCGTCACGGGCGGCCGCGACGTACTTGAGGACCACGCCGGACTGCTTCACGCCGAGGGCGGCGGTCGGCTCGTCCAGGACGAGGACCTTCGCGCCGAAGTAGACGGCGCGGGCGATGGCCACGCACTGCCGTTCACCGCCCGACAGGGTGCCGATCGGCTGGTCCACGTCGCGCAGGTCGATGCCCATCCGCAGCAGCTCGGCGCGGGTGGTCGCGCGCATGCGCTCCACGTCGAGGCGGCGGAAGGGGCCGCGGCCCTTGGTGGGCTCGGAGCCGAGGAAGAAGTTCCGCCAGACGGGCATGAGCGGGACGACGGCGAGGTCCTGGTAGACGGTGGCGATGCCCAGGTCGAGGGCGGCTCGCGGGTTGGCGAGCACGGTCTCCTCGCCCTCGATCTCGAAGGTGCCGGCGTCGTGCCGGTGCAGCCCCGCGATGATCTTGATGAGGGTGGACTTGCCCGCGCCGTTGTCGCCGAGGACGCAGGTGATCTCGCCCGCCGAGACCTCCAGGGAGACGCCTTGGAGGGCGCGGATGTTGCCGTAGTACTTGGTGACGTCGGTCAGCTTGACGAGCGCGGGCCCGGTCGTGGTCGTGGCCGTGGTCATGGTCACTTCGCCTCCGCCCGCTTGCGCACCCACGCGTTGAGCAGCGTGGCCAGCAGGAGCATCGCGCCGAGGAAGAACTTGAACCAGTCCGGGTTCCACTGGGCGTAGACGATGCCGTTGCTGGTCATGCCGAAGATGAAGGCGCCGACGGCCGAGCCGATGGCGGAGCCGTAGCCGCCGGTCATCAGACAGCCGCCGATGACGGCCGCGATGATGTAGAGGAACTCGTTGCCGACGCCCTCGCCGGACTGCACCACGTCGAACGAGAAGAGGATGTGCTGTCCCGCGATCCAGGCGCACAGGGCGACGCCCATGTAGAGGCCGATACGGGTCTTCACGACCGGCACGCCGACCGCCCGGGCCGCGTCGGCCCCGCCGCCCACCGCGAAGATCCAGTTGCCGGCGCGGGTGCGCAGCAGGATCCAGGTCGCCACGGCGACCAGGACGAGCCACCACACGACGGTGACCTTGAGGGTGACCGAGCCGATGGTCCACTGCGAGGCGAACAGGGCCCTCGCCGAGGAGAAGCCCTCCATGTCGGCGATGGTCTTGGTGGAGACCGAGCCGCTGACCAGCTTGGTGAAGCCGAGGTTCAGGCCGGTCAGCATCAGGAAGGTGCCGAGGGTGATGATGAAGCTCGGCAGCTTGGTACGGGTCAGCATGAAGCCGTTGAAGAAGCCGAGGGCCAGGGTAACCAGCAGCGACACCAGGACGCCGACCCAGATGTTGGCGGTCATCTGGTAGCTGAACATCGAGCTGAGCAGCGCCGAGGTGGTGACCATGACACCGGCGGACAGGTCGAACTCGCCGCCGATCATCAGCAGTGCCACCGGGACCGCCATGATCCCGATGGTGGAGGCCGAGTACAGGATCGTGCTCAGGCTGGAGGCGCGCAGGAAGCTGTCGGCGGCGAAGGAGAAGAAGACGAAGACGGCGGCGGCGCCGACGACCGCGCCCAGCTCGGGGCGGCCGAGCAGTCTGCGGACCAGCGAGGCGGGCGCGAGCCGTTCGTCCACGGCCGTGACCGCGCTCATCGGCTGCCCCGCTTGATGAACTCCTCCAGCTTGGCGGCTTCGGCGGCGGTGACGATCTGCGGCCCGGTGAGGACCGGGCGGCCGCCGCCGAGCACGTCCGCGTTGTAGCGGTAGAGCCAGAGCAGGTCCACGGCCTGGTAGCCCTGGAGATAGGGCTGCTGGTCGACGGCGAAGCCGAGGGCGCCGGACCTGAGGTCGCGGGCGACGGAGTCGTTGAGGTCGAAGGTGTCCACCTCGGCCTCGCTGCCCGCCGCCTCCTTCGCCTTGATCGCGGTGGGGGCGAAGGGCGCACCGAGGGTGAGGATCGCGTCGACGTCCGGGTCGGCCTGGAGCTTGGCCTGGAGGGACGCCTGGACGGAGGGCATGTTGGTGCCCTCGACGTACAGGTTCTCCAGCGTGCCGTCGAAGGTCTTCTTGGCTCCCGCGCAGCGCTGCTCGTGGCCGACGTTGCCCTGTTCGTGCAGGACGCAGACGGCCCGCTTCTTGCCGCGCCTGGTCAGCTCGGTGCCGACGGCCTCGCCCGCGATCTCCTCGTCCTGGCCGATGTGGGTGAGGGCGCCGTACTGGGCGGACTGGGCGGAGCCGGAGTTGACCGTGATCACCGGGATGCCGGCCTTGACGGCCTTGGCGACGACGTCCTTGAGCGCCTCGGGCTTGGCGAGGCTGACGATGATTCCGTCGGCCTTCTGGTCGATGGCGTTCTGCACGAACTGCGCCTGCTGCTGCGCCTGGTCGTCGTGGGAGTAGACGAAGTTGATGTTGTCCTTCGCCGCGGCCTCCTTGGCGCCCTTCTGGACGATGTCCCAGAAGGTGTCGCCATCGCCCGCGTGGGTGACCATCGCGAAGGTCCAGCGCGGGGTGGAGACGGCCGGCCGGCCCTGCTCGGCGGCCTTCGCCCGCTCCTCGGCGCGCTTGCCGCCGGTACTGCTGCAGCCCGCCAGCGAGGCTCCCAGTACCGCCGCGAGCACGGCGCCGACGACGCGTACCCCTGTCCGAACCCTAGCCACGTCGCCGTGCCCTTCCCTCGTCACCATTTCGGTCATTCCGGTTCCAGCCGCCCAGTATCCGCCACAGTGGACCATGCGGGGTCATCGGGGCATGCGCGGGCAGATTGACAGGCCCCCCGGACGGGGTCACGTTGAGTGCATGCGCATCGGGATCATCGGGACCGGCCGGATCGGGTCCTTCCACGCGGCGGCCCTGGCCCGTCGGCCGGACGCCGGCTCGCTCCTGCTCGCCGACGCCGACCCGGCGCGGGCGGCGCGCCTCGCCAACCGGCTCGGGGCCACCGCCGCCCCCTCCGTGGAGCAGGTCTTCACCTGGGGCGTGGACGCGGTGGTGGTGGCCTGCGCCACCACGGGGCACGCGGAGCTGGTCGTACGGGCGGTGCGCGGCGGGCTGCCGGTGTTCTGCGAGAAGCCCGTGGCCCCGGATCTGGCCGGGTCCCTGGCGGTCCTGCGGGAGGTGGAGGCCGCGGACGGGGTGCTCCAGGTGGGCTTCATGCGCCGCTTCGACGCGGGCTACGGCACGGCCCGGGAGCTGGTCCGTTCGGGCGCCCTGGGACGCCTGCACACCGTACGGACGATGACGGCCGATCCCGCGCCGCCGGCCGCCGCCTATCTGGCGACCTCCGGCGGGCTGTACCGGGACTGCCTGGTGCACGACTTCGACATGGTCCGCTGGGTGACCGGCCGTGAGGTGGCGGAGGTGTACGCGGCCGGGTCGGACGCCGGTCCGGCGCGGTTCCGGGAGACGGGCGACATCGACACGGCGGCGGCCCTGCTCACGCTGGACGACGGGACGCTCGTCTCCTCGACCGGTACCCGGTGCAACGGCGCGGGGTACGACGTGCGGATGGAGCTGGCCGGGGAGCTGGACCAGGTCTCCGTCGGGCTGGACGACCGTACGCCGATCGCCTCGACGGAACCGCACGGCCCGCCCCCCGCGAGCAAGCCGTGGACCGGGTTCCTGGAGCGGTTCGCCCCCGCGTACGAGGCGGAGCTGGCGGCCTTCGTCCACCTGGTCCGGGGGGAGGGCCCCAACGCCTGCGACGGCCGGGAGGCGCTCGCCGCGCTCCGGGTCGCGGAGGCGTGCGAGCTCTCGCGCCGGGACCGGCGCCGGGTGCGGCTGGAGGAGCTGGCGGACCTGTGAGCGGCGCGCTGCGGGGGCGGGCATCCGCCGCGGCTACCGGCGCACCGTGAAGCGCTCCAGCCGGCTCCACCGGGCGGACGGTGTGGACGGGGTGGACCGGGCGATCGGACGGGCTTCCGGAACGGACATGGAGGTCATGGTAGGGCCGCCGATCGCGTCTCCCGGGGCGGGTTTCGGACAATCCCTCAGCTGCCCGCGCGGCGGCCCCACGCGGTGCCGGCCAGGACGAGGGCGGCGCCGGCGAAACCGACGGGGCCCAGGTGCTCGCCGCCGATCGCGATGCCGGCGGCGGCCGCCCACAGGGGCTCCGTGCCGAGCAGCAGGCTGACGCGGGAGGGCGAGGTGCGGCGTACGGCCCACATCTGCACGAAGAAGGCGAAGAGGGTGCAGAAGACGGAGAGGAAGACCAGGCCCGCCCACTCGGCCGCGCCGAAGTCGGCGGCGGCGGCCAGGGGACTCGCGCCGGTGCCGGGCACGGCGGCCAGCAGGGCGAAGACGAGCAGGGCGCTGCCCAGCTGAACCGTGGTCAGGGAGAGCGAGTCGGCGTCCTGAACCGCCTTGACGCGGGCCATCAGCAGTACGTGCAGCGTCCGGGCGAGGGCGGCGCAGAGGATGAGCAGGTCACCGAGGCCGGGTGCGGTGAATCCGCCGCCCTGGGTCAGCAGCACGACTCCGGCGACGGAGACGGCGGCGGCGCCGAGGAAGGCGGCCGACGGGGCCTCGCGCCGTACGGCGGCCTCCGCGAGTGGGGTGAAGATCATGGTGAGGCTGATGATCAGACCGGCGTTGGTGGCGGAGGTGTGGACGACCCCGAAGGTCTCCAGCAGGAAGATCCCGCCCAGTACGAGTCCCAGCAGCCCGGCGCCGCGCAGCTGGTCGGGGGTCAGCGCCCGGAGCCTGCGCCGTCCGGCGAACGACCAGGACGGGCAGCACGAGCGCGAAGCGCAGCACGAGCACGGCGATGACGGTGTGCGTGGTGGTGATGCCCTTGGCGGCGAGGTAGCTGCCGCCCCATACGACGGCGACGGCCAGGACGGGCAGATCGGCCCACCAGGTCCGGCGGCGGGCGGCGCGGTCTTCCGCGGCAGCGGCGGGCGAGGTCACGGTCACGGTCACGGTCACCGGGGTGTCTCCAACGGCGGGAAGCGGGTGGAGACTTCGGCGGCTCGCACGGGTGCGCGCTCACGCTACCCGAGCCGATCACGCCGGTCGACCCCTTTGCGGCCCGCCTCGGCGGGCACCCCGGGATCGTCGCCATGGCCGGCCTGCCCGCCCGTGACCTCGCGTTCTGCCGCGACGAAGCCGCGCCGGAGGCAGCGCTCGCGAAGGCCCGGCGCCGGCCGGCGCCCGCCGCGGAGGACTGCCCGGAGGACCGGGCGCAGGACCGGGCGCAGGACCGGGCGCAGGACCGGGCGCAGGACGACGCCTGCGCTGCGTACGAGCCGTGCCCGCTCCTCGCGGCCCGGGAGCCGGCCGCACGCCTCGGGGACCTGCTCGTCCTGCGCGAGGGGCGCGTGGTCCAGCCCGCCCGGATCCCCGCCGCCGCCCTCGCCTCAGGCGCCGAAGGTGCCGAAGGTGGCGCGGCCCGTGGGGCGGTAGGTGTGGATGGCCGTGCCACTGCCGGTGGTACGGGAGCCCGTCAGTTCGCAGGCCGTGGGCAGGCCGCCGGTCGGGAACAGCTTGCGCCCCGCGCCCAGGAACACCGGGTAGACCAGCAGGTTCAGCTCCTCCACGAGATCCCTGGCCAGCAGCCACTGAGCCAGCATTCCGCTGCCGTGCACCTGGAGCTCGCCCTCGGTGGCGTCCTTCACCCGCACGATCTCGCTCTGCAGCTGCTCCCCGTCGAGCACGGTGGTCCCGGCCCATGCCGGCTCCTTGAGCGTGGTCGAGGCCACGTACTTCGGCAGACGGTTGAGCCGGCTCGCGATCGGGTCGTCGGGATCGGTCTGCTGCGGCCAGTAGCCCGCGAAGATCTCGTACGTCCGGCGCCCGAGCAGGAAGGCCGCGGCCCGGTCGAAGACCTCGTCCATGAACTCGCCCATGCCCTCGTCGGCGAACGGCACGAGCCAGCCGCCGTACGCGAAGCCGCCGCTGCGGTCCTCTTCCGGCCCGCCGGGGGCCTGCATCACGCCGTCGAGGGTCAGGAAGGTGGTGAGGGTCAGCTTGCCCATGGCTCTGCGCTCCTTGCTCGGTCGTCGTTACACGGATTCAGACTCCCCGGCCGGGCGGAACTCATCGGTGCGGCGCGCGAGAACACCGTGTCCGATTCCTGCCGCCGCCCGGCACGGAATCTCGTTTCATTGAACCCGCAACGACCTCTAGTTCCGGGCGTTGTGGACCATCAGCCAGATGCCCGCCACGGCCGTCGCACCCGTCAGGGTCCACCCCAGTCCTCCCATCCGGTAGACGCCGAGGACGTCGTACAGGACGCTGAGATACGGCACGGTCAGTACGAGCCACCCCGGAACCAGAGGGCCCAGCGGGGCTCCCCCGAGGGCCAGCAGGCCGGCGCCCAGCAGGAGCCAGCCCAGGAACAGCCACCCCAGGAAGGCGAACTCGGAGGGCGCCAGGTACGTCTCCGTGTGGCCCCCCACTTCCATCCTGACCACGACCCCCTGCCAGATGCGCAGCGCGGCGATGTCTCCGCGGTCCACATCGCGGTAGGCCCCCTGGTCGACGCCCAGCGACTGGGTGCGCTGCGGGAAACGGACTTCCACGTCGTAGTGGGTGGTGCACGACTCCACACCGTTGCCGTCCCTCGTGCAGGACTGACGGGTGTTCTTGCCCACGATCTCGCCCGTGGTCTGCGCGACGCAGCCGTCCGCGGCCTCCCAGGGCGTGCCGACGGGGCACAGGGAGGCGTTCTGGTACACGATCGTGGCCCGGCGGTTCACCTCGACCCGCTCCACACAGAGGATGAGCAGCGGCACCACGGCCACCGGCGTCAGGACGCGCGCGACGATGAGAAGCCACCGGCCATGGCGCCTCAGCCAGAGCCTGCTCTCCCGATATATCCGCACGGCCGCCCCCCACCTGGACCCCCGAACTCCTGGCCCGACCAGGGTAGGGCTCCAAAGCCCTTGCGCGCGGAGGAATTTCGGCGCGGCGACGCCGACGGGGCGCACCGGTGACCGGTGCGCCCCGTCGGGCTGTGCCTGCGCCTCGGGGGTGTCGGCCCCCGGGGCGTCAGCGAGGTGGTGGCGTCAGCCGCCCAGCTCCTGGTGGCGGGAGGCGTGCGCGGCGGCGCCCGCCTCCGTCAGCGAGCCGTACAGGCGCAGGCGGGAGAAGCCGCCGTCCGGGAAGATGTCGATCCGGACGTGCGTGCCGACGGCCGGGGCGTCCAGTACGAAGCGGTGGTTGGTGTCGGGCTGCAGGCGGGTGCGCGGCAGGAACTCCGTCCACTCGCCCTCCTCGCC
Source organism: Streptomyces sp. NPDC003038 (assembly GCF_040611115.1). Taxonomy (NCBI): domain Bacteria; kingdom Bacillati; phylum Actinomycetota; class Actinomycetes; order Kitasatosporales; family Streptomycetaceae; genus Streptomyces; species Streptomyces sp. NPDC003038. The sequence continues at coordinate 75,041 of NZ_JBEXNN010000019.1, read as the reverse complement.
CGTCTTGATGGACAGCGAGGCCCAGCCGGCCGAGTTGCCCTTGAGGTAGGCGGTGTCGATCTCGACGGCGCGGATCTCGGACTCGGCGACGAGCTGGTACCGGATCCAGTCGTTACCGTTGTCACGGCGGCGGGCGGTCTCCCAGCCGTCGTCCATCTTGCGGGAGCGGCCCGGGTTGATGGTGTTGGTCGGCGGGGAGTAGAAGCGGTTGGACGCGTCCTCCACCGAGCCGCCGTTCTCCAGCGCGACGACGTCGAAGGTGCCGAGCGCGGCGAGCCACTTCGGGTCGGGGCGGACCTCGCCGTAGACGCGCAGGCGAGCGACGCCACCGTCCGGGTGCTGGTTCAGGCGCAGGTGCGTGAAGCGCTGCTCGACGGTGACCTCGAAGCCGTTGGCCGCGTGGCCGCCGACGGGGGTGCGCTCGACGAGGGTGGTCCACTTGACGTCGCTGGAGAGGAGTTCCTCCGCCGTCGGGGAGCCTTCCACCGAGGCGCCCTGGACCGATACGGCCTGCGGCATGTTGCCGCGGAAGTGGGCGGTGTCCACGACGATGCCGCGGATGACGCCGGGGGCGCCGAGGCGGATCAGGGCGTAGTCGTGGTCCTCGGGGGTCGGCCAGGGCTGCTCGGCGGAGATGCCGCGGCGGCGGCGGGTCTCCCAGCCGTCCATGACCTTGCCCTTGTGGCCGAAGTGCTCGGGGTCGAAGTGCGCGGCCTCGGCTATGAGCAGGTTCTCGCGCTCGGCGAAGAACTCGTCGTTGGCGGCGATGACACCGGCGCCCAGCTCACGGGCGGCGAGGTTCGCGTACTGCGTGAACGGGAAGTCCGCGGTGCGGTAGTCCGCGTACGGGTCGCCGCCTCCGTACGGGTTCGCGTTGCCGGTGAAGGAAGCCAGAGGAGTCGAGCGCTGTGCCACTGTCAGTTCTGCCTTTCGAGGAGGAGGCCCGTGGGCTCGGTCGGGGTGCCGTGGTCGGCGATCTGCGTACCCCGCAGCCAGGTGGACTTCACGACGCCGTGCAGGGTCTTGCCCGCGTACGCCGTGATCCGGTTGCGGTGGTGGAGTTCCGCGGGATCCACGGTGAAGGTCTCTTCGGGTGCCACGACGGCGAAGTCCGCGTCGCGGCCGGCTTCGATCGCGCCCTTCTGCGTCAGGCCGGCGAGGACGGCCGGAGCGGAGGACATCCAGCGCACGACGTCCTCCAGGGAATGTCCGCGACGGCGCGCCTCGGTCCAGATCGCCGGGAGGCCCAGCTGGAGGGAGGAGATGCCGCCCCACGCGGTGGCGAAGTCACCGGTCTTCAGGTCCGCGGTGGAGGGCGAGTGGTCGGAGACGATGCAGTCGATGGTGCCGTCGGCCAGCGCGTCCCACAGGAGGTCCTGGTTGGCGGCCTCGCGGATGGGCGGGCAGCACTTGAACTCGGTGGCACCGTCCGGGACTTCCTCGGCCGTGAGGGTGAGGAAGTGCGGGCAGGACTCGACGGTGATCCGCACGCCCTCCGCCTTGGCGGCGGCGATCAGCGGCAGCGCGTCGCTGGAGGACAGGTGCAGGACGTGGACGCGGGCGTTCAGTCGCCTGGCCTGGTCGATCAGGTTCTGGATCGCGGTGTTCTCGGCGTCCCGGGGGCGGGAGGCGAGGAAGTCCGCGTACTTGGGGCCCGGGTTCTGCGGGGCCGACTCCAGGTGGTGGGGGTCCTCGGCGTGCACGATGAGCAGTCCGCCGAAGCCGGTGATCTCGGCGAGGGAGATGGCCAGCTGCTCCTGGTCGAGCTCGGGGAACTCCTCCACGCCCGACGGAGACAGGAAGCACTTGAAGCCGTAGACGCCCGCGTCGTGCAGGGGGCGGAGGTCCTTGACGTTGTCCGGCAGGGCGCCGCCCCAGAAGCCGACGTCCACGTGCGCCTTGGCGCGGGCGACCTCCTGCTTGACGCGCAGGTTCTCGGTCGTGGTCGTGGGCGGCAGGGAGTTCAGCGGCATGTCGAGGATCGTGGTGATGCCTCCGGCCGCCGCGGCGCGGGTGGCCGTCCAGAAGCCTTCCCACTCGGTGCGGCCCGGGTCGTTCACGTGGACGTGGGTGTCGACCAGGCCGGGGAGCAGGACGTCGTCACCGAAGTCTTCCAGCCGGGCACCGGCCGGAACCTCGGCCTCGTACGGCAGCACGGCCGCGATCTTCCCGTCGGCGACGGCGACCGAAGCGGCGCGCGTCCCCTCGGGGGTGATGACACGCGTCGAGCGCAGTACCAGTTCCACAGCCACGTCAGACACCCGCAACCTCCCCATCTACTTCCACAGAGCGAAATTCAACGTTCTGTTGACGGAGTCTTCACGCCGATCCGGGACCCGTCAAGAGCGCCCGGACGGTCGACCGACCCGACCCCGCCGCAATTGGATGTTTCCACAGGATGGAATTAAGATTTCACTCTACAGAATGTAGCTACCACCACGGGGTCCCGCACCGGCACCTCACCGCGGCCGTTCGCCACCCGGACAAAACCGCCTCTGACCGGCGGGGACGGCATTGCCCGGCTCTAGGGCCGACGCCGACCGACCGGTAGGCTGCTCTCTTGCCTGCCAGCACCGAAAGGACCGCGCCGTGCCGACGTCCAGCGCCAGCACCACCGACGCTTCCGCCAAGCCCACCGCCGCCAGCGGTGGCGTCCAGTCCCTTGAGCGCGCCTTCGATCTGCTCGAACGCATGGCCGACGCGGGAGGCGAAGTCGGCCTCAGCGAGCTCTCCGCCGCCAGCGGTCTGCCGCTGCCGACCATCCACCGCCTCATGCGCACCCTCGTGGCGTGCGGCTATGTCCGCCAGCAGCCCAACCGACGGTACTCCCTCGGCCCCCGGCTCATCCGGCTCGGCGAGTCCGCCTCCAGGCTGCTCGGCACGTGGGCCCGCCCCTACCTCGCCCGCCTGGTCGAGGAGACCGGCGAGACGGCGAACATGGCCCTGCTCGACGGGGACGAGATCGTCTACGTCGCGCAGGTTCCGTCCAAGCACTCCATGCGCATGTTCACCGAGGTCGGCCGCCGGGTGCTGCCGCACTCCACCGGTGTCGGCAAGGCGCTCCTCGCCTACACCCCCGCCGACGAGGTACGCGCCCTGCTCGCCCGCACCGGGATGCCGGCCGCGACCGAGAGGACCATCACCACGCCCGAGGGCTTCCTCGAAGCGCTGGAGCAGGTCCGCAAGGTGGGCTACGCGGTCGACGACAACGAGCAGGAGATAGGAGTCCGCTGCCTCGCCGTCTCGGTGCCGAACTCGCCGACCCCGGCGGCGATCTCCATCTCGGGCCCGGCCGGCCGGGTGACCGAGGCTCTCAACGACTCGATCGTGCCGATCCTGCAAGGTGTCGCGGCCGAGCTGTCGGTGGTTCTGTCGAACCAAAACCCCGCCTAGCGGACGGCCCGTGACGGCCCCGGCTCCCCTCCGCCCGGAGGGGAGCCGGGGCCGTCGCGCATTCCCCTCCGCCTCCGGCCGGGGGACCCGCTGCCGCGGCCGGAGGGGGCCGGCGTACGGGCGTCCCCGGCGCCGGGGACGCGTCAGGGGGCCGGGGCCGGGACCGCGCTCTGGGTCAGACGGCCGTCGGCCATCGTCGCCGTACGGTCCATCCGCTCCAGGTGGGCGTGGTCGTGGGTGACCAGCACGGTGGCGGTGGAGCGCTCCCGGGTGAGGGTGACCAAAAGGTCGAGGACGGCCGCGCCGCGCTCGTGGTCGAGGGCGCTGGTCGGCTCGTCGACCAGCAGGACGGCGGGCTCGTTCATCAGGGCTCGGGCGATGTTGACGCGCTGGCGCTGGCCCCCGGAGAGCTGGTGGGGGCGCTTGTCGGCCTTGTCCGCCAGACCCACCGCGTCCAGCAGCTCCAGGGCGCGGCGGCGCGCCTGGCGCGCGGGCCGGCCGGCGAGGTGCGCCATCACCTGGAGCTGTTCGGCGGCGGTGAGCGATCCCAGCAGGTTCGGCTGCTGGAAGACGATCCCGATCGTGTCGCGGCGCAGGACGGACTTCTCGGCGGCGCTCAGCCGGGCCGTGTCCCGGTCGGCGACCACGACCCGCCCGGAGTCCGGGGTGACGAGGGTGGCGGCGACGGCGAGCAGGCTGGACTTGCCGGAACCGGAGGGGCCGATCACGGCCGTCAGGGTGCCCGCCGGCACCTCCAGGCAGACCGTGTCGAGGGCGGTGAGCCGGCTGTCGCCGTCCGGGTAGGTGAGCGTGACGTCGTGGAGGAGCAGGGTCATCGGGCGCTCCCGAGGGCGGTCAGCGGGTCGACGGCGGTGATCCGCCGGATGGACAGGGCCGCGCCCAGCGCGCCGAGCGCGATCATGATCGCGGCGGGAACCAGCACGGTGGCGGCGTCGAGGACGAACGGCACGTCCCCGCCGCTGATCAGCGCGCCGACCCCGGCGGCGAGCGCGGTGCCCAGCCCGGTGCCGATGGCGAGCATGACCACGGCCTGGCCGAGGGCGTCCCGCAGCAGGTACGCGGTGGAGGCGCCCAAAGCCTTCAGGACGGCGATGTCCCCGCTGCGCTGGATCGTCCAGACCGTGAAGAAGGCCCCTATGACCAGGGCCGAGATGACGAAGAGGAAGCCGCGCATCAGCTGGAGCGAGCCGTTCTCCGCCTGGTAGGAGCCTATGGCGCCCAGCGCCTCGTCGACGGTCCGCGCGGAGGTGCCGGCGGCCTCGTCCCCGGCGGTGAGGTCCAGGCCGTTCCCGGAGAGGGCGACGACGGTGGCGAGGGTGTCGAGGGAGGTGCCCGGGTTGCCGATGCGCTGCCAGTCGCCCAGATCCATCCAGACGACCGGCGTGTGGCTGTAGGCGGCGGTACCGGAGACGGATGCCACGGTCAGCTCCAGCGGGCCGATCTTGACCTTGGCGCCGGCGGCGAGGCCGCCGAGCTCCTCGGCGGCCTTCTCGGTGAGGACCACCTGCCCCTGGGTGAGACCGGCGCCGCGCGGACTCAGCCGGCCGGGCTCCCCGCCGGATTCCACTCCGAAGACGGAGACGGCGGCGGTGCGCTCACCCGACGCGGCGTTCGTGGTGCGGATGCCGAGGGGCTGCGCGGACTTCACCCCGGGCTGCGCCCGCCAGGCCCGCCAGGCACTCTCGGGCACCTGGGAGTTGGTGAAGGACACCTTCTGGTCCCCGGTGGGGGCGGCGAAGGCCAGGTGCGAGGCGGGCAGACCGGTGATGGCCGAGATGTTCTCCCGGGCCAGTCCCGAGGTGAGGCCGGACAACAGGCCGACCAGCAGTGTGATCAGCAGGACCACCGAGCCCATGAGGGCGAAACGGCCTTTGGCGAACCGTAGATCTCTCCATGCGACGAACATGTTCCCCACCTTGGTCTTCCGCGTGGACACAAGGCATCGCGCCACAGGAGCGATCCTCGTATCGAAGGGCGCATCCGGACATCAAACTTTTGGTTGACCGGGGCCGGGCGGCGCCCACTTACGCTGGTCGGGCCATGGCTGCCTCCGATCCTCCCGCCTCCCGCCCCTTGCCGCCCGTGTCGAAAGTGCTGCGGCTGTGCCTGCACGCGCTGTTCTTCGGGCTGCTCGCGCTCACCGCCGGGCGGGCCGTCACCGACTCCGTCCCCCGGGCCGGGTGGGTCGTCGCCGTCTGCGCGGTGCTGGCCTCCGTGTACGGCGCCGGCGTACGGGCCCCCGCCGTGCACCGCTCGCCGCGCGCGGGGGCGGTGTGGCTGGCCGGACTGGGAGCTGCCTGGACGGCGCTGCTCGCGCTCTCCCCCGACGGGCTGTGGATCGCCTTCCCGCTGTACTTCCTGGAGCTGCACCTGCTGCGGCTGCGCTGGGGGGTGGCGGCCGTCGCGGCGACCGCGTGCGCGGCGATCGGCGGGTTCCTCGCGCACAGCAGCTCGGTGAGCCCCGGGGCCTTCCTGGGGCCGCTGCTGGGCGGGGCCGTGGCGGTGGCGACCGTACTGGGCTACCAGGCGCTGTACCGGGAGAGCGAACGCCGCCGCGAGCTGATCGAGGAGCTCATCACGACCCGGGCCGAGCTGGCCGCGGCCGAGCGGGGCGCGGGCATCCTGGCCGAGCGGGAGCGACTCGCCCGCGAGATCCACGACACGCTGGCCCAGGGGCTCTCCTCCATCCAGCTGCTGCTGCGGGCCGCCGAGCGGGCGCTGCACGAGGGCCGGACGGCGACGACGCCACCCGACCCGTGCGGGGCGGCGGACGCTCCGGCCGCCGCCGTCGGCACCCCGCCGCCCGCGGTGGCGCTCGCGCACATCGCCCGAGCCCGGGAGGCCGCCCAGGAGAACCTCGCCGAGGCGCGTCGTTTCGTACGGGCGCTCACCCCGCCGGACCTGGAGCACGGGTCGCTCGCCGCCGCGCTGGAGCGGCTGTGCGCGGGGGTGCCGGGGCCCCGGGTCCGGTTCTCGCTGAGCGGGACGCCGCGGGTGCTGCCCACCCCGTACGAGGTGGCCCTGCTGCGCATCGCGCAGTCGGCGCTGGCCAATGTGGTGCGCCACGCGCGGGCCGGGCGCGCCGAGATCACGCTGACCTTCATGGACGCCTCGGTCACGCTGGACATCGTGGACGACGGGCGGGGCTTCGCGGCGTCGCCGGCGCCGTCCGGGTCCGGCGAGCGGGGTGTCGGCGAGGGCGGCTTCGGGCTGCCCGCGATGCGCTCGCGCGCCGAGACGCTGGGCGGGCTGTTCACCGTGGAGTCCGACCCGGGCCAGGGCACCGCCGTGGCCGTCACCTTGCCGCTGCCCGGGGACGCAGACGCTGGGGAGTCGGCGGCAGTGGGCGCGGGTCTCGTGAACGCCGAGCTCGCGGAGGCCGATCTCGTGGGCACGGATCCCGCAGACGCGAATCGCGCGGGCGCGGATCCCGCAGACGCGCATCCCGTGGAGGTCCCCCGATGACGATCCGGCTGCTGCTCGCCGACGACCACCCGGTCGTGCGCGCCGGACTGCGCGCCGTGCTGGACACGGAACCGGACTTCGCGGTCGTCGCCGAGGCCGCGACCGCCGAGCGGGCGGTGGAGCTGGCGGCCGCCGAGCCGGTGGACGTGGTCCTCATGGACCTCCAGTTCGGGCCCGGCATGCACGGCTCGGCGGCCACGGCACTGATCACCGCGCGCCCGGGAGCCCCCCGGGTGCTGGTGCTGACCACGTACGACACGGACGCGGACATCCTGGCCGCGGTGGAGGCGGGCGCCTCGGGCTACCTGCTGAAGGACGCCCCGCCGGAGGAACTGGCGGCGGCCGTACGCACGGCCGCCGCGGGCCAGTCGGCGCTGGCCCCGGCGGTGGCGCTGCGCCTGATGGACCGGATGCGGACCCCGGCGGAGGCGCTGACGAAGCGGGAACTGGAGGTGCTGCAACTGGTCGCGGACGGCCTGTCCAACCAGCAGATCTCCAAGAAGCTCTTCCTCAGCCAGGCCACCGTCAAGTCCCACCTGGTCCACATCTACGCCAAGCTCGGCGTCGACTCCCGCACCTCCGCGGTCGCGGCGGCCGGCGCCCGCCGGCTGATCCGCACGCCGTAGGCCGCGCCGCCCCCTCGGGTGGGGCTGGGGCCGGCCCCCGGGCGGCAGGCGTCATCGGCGGCGCCTCCCCGTTGGTCGGGCCGCTGCGCCACCTCGTCGACGGCACATCGCTCCCGGCCGCCGTCTCCGGGGCGGACGTCCTGGACTGGGTGCGCCACCGGCCGGGTCGTGCACCTGCCGACCGTCCTTACGCGACCCAGTACGGCCGTTCCACCGCCGAGGGCAGCGGGACCCCGTCGTGGAAGGCGGCCGCGAGGCGCCGGACGCCCTCGTCCAGCCGGTCGGCGGGAAGGGTGTACGGGATGCGCAGCCGGTGCTCGAAGGTGCCCGGGTCCACCCCGAAGCGGGCGCCGCGGCCGATGTGGACACCGGCGGCCGCGGCCCGCTCGGCCAGGGCGGAGCTGACCGGCTCGCCGAGGTCCACCCAGAGCGAGAGCCCGCCCGGCGGCACCTGCCAGGACCATTCCGGGGTGTGCCGCTGGAGTGACTGCACCAGGGCCTCGCGCTGGATCCGCAGCTGCGTGAGCCGCGCGGGCAGGGACCGGTCCAGGCCGTCGATCAGCGGGAGTGCGACCAGCTGGTCGAGGACCGAGCCGGTCATGTCGGCAGCGACCCGCACGGCCGTCAGCTCGGTGATCATCTTGGCGGTGGCCCGGATCCAGCCGACGCGCAGCCCGCCCCAGTGCGTCTTGCTGAGCGACCCGATGGTGACCACGTGGTCCGCTGCGCCGCGCGGGGCGAGCGAGGCCAGCGGAGCGGGGGCCGGGGTGTCCAGCGCGATGTCGGCGATGGTCTCGTCGACCACCAGCCAGGTCCCGGTGCGCCGGGTCGCGGTGAGCAGCCGCAGCCGCTGCTCCGGCGGCATCAGCGCGCCCGTCGGGTTGTGGAAGTCGGGGATCACGTACGCCAGTCTCGGTACGGTCTGGCGCAGCGTGGATTCGGCGATCTCCATGTCCCAGCCGGCGTCGGAGACGGCGATGGACCCGGTGCGCAGCCGCGCGTGGCGCAGGGCGTCGAGGGCGTTGGCGTAGGTCGGGTTCTCGGTGACGACCCGGTCCCCCGCCCGGCACAGCAGGCTGACGACCAGCGCGAAGGCCTGCTGCGCCCCGGCGGTGACCAGGATCTGCTCGGGGCGGGTGGGCAGCCCTCGCCGGGTGAACCGGTCGGCGACGGCCGTGCGCAGGTCGGCGAGGCCGAAGGGGTGGTAGCCGGGTGTACGGGCGAGGCCGGTCAGCCGGGGCGCCGCCCAGGCGACCGCTGCGGCGAGCGTCCCCTCCGGCGCGCCCATGGCGGCGATGGCCAGGTCGATGCCCGGTTCGCCGTCGGCGCTGTAGCCGCCGGCGGCGACCAAGGCGTGGGCGCCGACCGGACGGTGGCCGTCGGGCAGTTCGGTCCAGGTTCCGGAGCCGCGTCGGCTGCGGACGTAGCCGCTCTCGCGCAGCAGGTCGTAGGCGCCGGTGACGGTGGCCCGGCTGGCGCCGAGGGCTTCCGCGAGTTCCCGCTCGGCGGGCAGCCGCAGGTGCAGGGCGATCCGGCCGTCGAGGATCAGCGTGCGGAGGGCGTCGGCGAGCGCCCGGTAGCCGGGGCGTGCCCGGACCTCGGTGGGGAGCAGGGCTGCGAGCTGGCGGCTGCCGATGGTTCTGTCCGCCGTCTGGACCACTCGCCCGTTTGCCATGCCAACCTCCCCTGATTGGCTCTGCCGGCCAGGCCAATCAAGGGCAAGACTCGCCGTATTGGCCCGTGATTGGCAAGGAGATGCCGAGATGTTGACCGACCGTGACGAACGCGCCCTGGTGGCCGCCGCCGAGAACCGGATCTCCGAGCCGCTGCGGAGGGGCGCCGCGGCGGTCTCCGTACGCAACGCCCTGGCCGGGCTGGCACGGCTTGTGCGGCTGGCACGACGGACACGGCTGACACGCGGGTCCGCACAGGAGCGAGAATCGATGGCATGTCAGCCCACACCGACCACCACACCCCTCCCCCATTGATCGCGGGTCTGCTGCTCGCGGCCGGCGGCGGCCGCCGGCTCGGCGGCCGCCCCAAGGCCCTGCTCCCCTACCGCGGCCGCCCGCTCGTCGAGAACGCCGTGCGCGTCCTGCGCGAGGCGGGCTGCGACCCGGTGCACGTCGTGCTCGGCGCCTCGGCTCCCGAGGTCCGCGAGCGCGCGGACCTGACCGGCTGCGTGGTCGTGGAGAACCCGGACTGGGCGCAGGGCATGGGCTCCTCCCTGCGGGTCGGCCTCGGATCCCTGGCCGGTACGGGAGCCCGCGCGGCCCTGGTCTCCCTGGTGGACCAGCCGGGCATCGGGCCGGCGGCCGTGGCGCGGGTCCGGGAGGCCTACCGCTCCCCCGCGAGCCTGGTGGCGGCGGCGTACGGCGGGGAGCGCGGACATCCGGTCCTGTTCGGCGCGGACCGCTGGGCGGACATCGTGGCGACGGCGATCGGTGACCAGGGCGCGCGGGTACACCTGACAGAACATGCGCGAGAGCTCACGCTGGTGGAGTGCGGGGATGTCGCCGAGGCCTTCGACATCGACACCCCGCCCGACCTGGTACGTCTCGCCTGAACAGGGCGGGGGCGGTGCTTGAGCGCGGCGTGACTGCGGTGGCACTGAGGGCCACCGGGGAGCGGAATCTGTCGACTCGGAGAATCTCGACATCAACAAACCATTGAACTTCCACCATGAGGAAATTACTATCCACTGGTCAGAAGCGCCCTGAACCCACAGACGGGCCCGCGACCGTATTCCGGAACTCTCCACACCCGACGGCACTGCGTGCCGTCTCGCGCGAGCATTCCCCCGCGGCCGCCAGGCACCGCCGCTGAAGGAGTGACAGTTATGTCCGCACCAGCGCCGTCCCCGCTGGCCATCGTCGACGCCGAGCCCCTGCCCCGGCAGGACGAAGTCCTCACCGAAGCGGCCCTCGCCTTCGTGGCCGAGCTCCACCGGCGGTTCACCCCCCGCCGCGACGAGCTCCTCGCCCGCCGCGCCGAGCGCCGCGCCGAGATCGCCCGCACCTCCCAGCTCGACTTCCTCCCGGACACCGCACAGGTCCGCGAGGGCGACTGGAAGGTCGCGCCGGCCCCGGCCGCGCTGAACGACCGCCGTGTGGAGATCACCGGTCCGACGGACCGCAAGATGACCATCAACGCCCTGAACTCGGGCGCCAAGGTCTGGCTCGCCGACTTCGAGGACGCCTCCGCTCCCACCTGGGAGAACGTCGTCCTCGGCCAGCTCAACCTCATCGACGCCTACGAGCGCCGCATCGACTTCACCGACGCCCGCACGGGCAAGTCGTACGCGCTGAAGCCCGCCGAGCAGCTCGCCACGGTCGTCATGCGGCCGCGCGGCTGGCACCTGGAGGAGCGGCACCTCAAGATCGACGGCCGCCCCGTCCCGGGAGCGCTCGTCGACTTCGGCCTGTACTTCTTCCACAACGCGCAGCGCCTGATCGACCTCGGCAAGGGCCCGTACTTCTACCTGCCGAAGACGGAGTCGCACCTGGAGGCGCGCCTCTGGAACGAGATCTTCGTCTTCGCCCAGGACTACGTCGGCATCCCGCAGGGCACCGTCCGCGCGACGGTCCTCATCGAGACCATCACCGCCGCGTACGAGATGGAGGAGATCCTCTACGAGCTGCGCGACCACGCGGCGGGCCTGAACGCGGGCCGCTGGGACTACCTCTTCTCCATCGTCAAGAACTTCCGTGACGGCGGCGAGAAGTTCGTCCTGCCGGACCGCAACGCGGTGACGATGACCGCCCCGTTCATGCGGGCGTACACCGAACTGCTCGTCAAGACCTGCCACAAGCGCGGCGCGCACGCGATCGGCGGCATGGCGGCCTTCATTCCGTCCCGCAAGGACGCCGAGGTCAACAAGGTCGCCTTCGAGAAGGTCAAGGCCGACAAGGACCGCGAGGCGGGCGACGGCTTCGACGGCTCCTGGGTCGCCCACCCCGACCTGGTCCCGATCGCGATGGCCTCCTTCGACGCGGTGCTCGGCGACAGGCCGAACCAGAAGGACCGCCTGCGCGAGGACGTCTCGGTGGCCCCGGGCGAGCTCATCGCGATCGACTCCCTGGACGCGAAGCCGACGTACGAGGGCCTGCTCAACGCGGTCCAGGTCGGCATCCGCTACATCGAGGCGTGGCTGCGCGGCCTGGGCGCGGTCGGCATCTTCGGCCTGATGGAGGACGCGGCCACGGCCGAGATCTCGCGCTCGCAGATCTGGCAGTGGATCAACGCGGGCGTCGTCTTCGAGAACGGCCGGCAGGCCACGGCCGAGCTGACGCGCGAGATCGCCGCCCGGGAACTGGACGCCATCCGCGCCGAGATCGGTGAAGAGGCCTTCGCGGCCGGCAAGTGGCAGCAGGCCCACGACCTCCTCCTCCAGGTCTCCCTGGACGCGGACTACGCGGACTTCCTCACCCTCCCGGCGTACGACCAGCTCGTCGACTGACACCCCGTCTTCGGCTGAAACGCACAGCAGCCGAAACACCGGCTCCGCCCCCGACGCCCGACCGGCGCGGGGGCGGAGCCGTTTCGTCCGGGAGCGTGGGCGGCGGCCGGCATCGCGCATGGGTCACGCCGGGCCGTGCCCGGACCACGCCTGTTGCGTAGGCGACCGTCTCCCGAACGACCGGTCGGTCGTTACCCCATCGTAATATGCACCTACCTAGCGGTAACAACGCGCGGCGTGGCACTTTTCCGTAGCCACCGGCCGGCGGTACCCCCACTTCCCAGCCATGCACCGGAGTTCTCGCTGACTTCGGCATGGCCGAACGCAGGAGTTCCGCCGTGATCGGATTCCGAAACGTCAGCAAGGAGCGCGCCGGCAGTCGTGTGCGACGACTGGCGGGGGCCGGGATGGTCCTCCCGCTCGCCGTCGGGGCGCTGGTCGCCGGCGGGGCCGGGACCGCGGTGGCCGGTCCCGGAGACGGGCCCACCGCCGTGGTGTCCATGGGCGACAGCTACATCTCCGGCGAAGCCGGCCGCTGGAAGGGCAACAGCCTGACCAACAGCGGGAGCAGGAACGGGACCGACCGGGGCTGGGTCAGCGGCAGCGTCTACGACCCCGGGAAGGTATACGGTTCCACCGCCGGCGGGTGCCACCGGTCGGACTCCGCCGAGGTGCGCAGCGCCGGGCCGATCGCCGATGTCGCCGTGAACCTGGCCTGTTCGGGGGCGGTCTCCGACAACGTCTTCCGCGCCGCCAACGGGGGCGTGGCCTACAAGGGCGAGGCGCCGCAGGCCGATCAGCTCGCCGCCGTCGCGGCGAGCCACGACGTCAAGTTCATCGTGCTGTCCATCGGCGGGAACGACCTGGGCTTCGCCGACATCATCGAGAACTGCGCGTACGACTTCATCCTCTGGAACTCCTACTGCCACGACGACCAGCAGTACGCCGTCGACCAGAAGATCGACGGGGTCATGGCCAAGGTCGGCAAGTCCGTGGACGAGGTGCGGACCGTGATGCGCGGAGCCGGGTACGCCGACTCCTCCTACCGGATCGTGCTGCAGTCCTACCCGTCGCCGATCCCGCGCGGCGCGGAGAACCGGTACCCGCAGAGCGACTGGAGCCGGCTGAACACCGGCGGGTGCCCGTTCTGGAACCGGGACTCCGACTGGGCGCGGGACTCGCTCGTGCCGCAGATCGCCGGTCGGCTGAAGGGGGTTGCCGCAGCCAAGGGCGTGCAGTTCCTGGACCTGCGCGACATGCTGCAAGGGCGCGAGGTGTGCGCCAAGGCGAGCAAGCAGGTGAGCTCCACGGTCCCTGCCTCCGCGACGACCAGCGAGTGGGCGCGCTGGATCGACAACAACGAGACGCAGGGGCTGATCCAGGAGTCCATGCACCCGAACCACTTCGGCCAGCTCGCCGCCGGGCGCTGCCTCGCCCTGGTCGTCGCGCAGCCCGCGAACGCCGGCTTCGGCTGCAAGAACACCGCGGGCGCCGGTCAGACGGGCATGTTCCTGACCCCGGCCCCCTAGCGCCGGTCCGAGCGCCGACAGCCGATACCGGGGGCAACCGCTCGAAGGCGGCGTCCCGGCGTCCCGTTATCGGGGCGACTCTTCGAGTACGGACAGGACGTTGCCGGCCGGGTCCTTGAACCATGCGATGGAAGGCATCTCGCCCTCCTCGCGGACGATGCCCTTGTCGTCCGTGTCGAACCCCTCATAGCGCTCGAACCGAACACCACGCCTGGTGAGTTCGTCGACGGCCTCCTCGATGTCGTCCACGGGGAAGTTGAGGATCGTGAAGCTCGCGGGCTGGTGGTTGTCCTTCGGATAGACGAGGACCGTGGTGTCGCCCGCGAGCCGCAGGAACAGCATGCCGTTGTCCTCCGAGAGGCGAAGGCCCAGCGTTCCGCCGTAGAACTCCTTGGCCTTGCCGATGTCGTCGACCGAGAATCCGCTGTACGCCTTGGCGCCTTCCAACATGGCCACTCCTTCGATTCGACGCACGCGCCCCGGTTCCCATGCTCCCCCCGGACCCGGCGGCCGTCGACCGCTGGGGGTCCGGTCCCGGGCGTGGGCGACCCGGCGCCCGCAGGGCCGATACGGCGGCGCGCACGCCACACCCGCAGTGGGTGGCGTGCGCGTCGCCGTAGGGTCCGGTCCAGCCGCCGGGCCAGCGGAAACGGCGGGACCGGAGGAATGAGGGGAACCGTCGGGACCGGTCAGTGCACGGGCACCGGTTCCGGGGCGGCGGCCGCGGCCGCGCCCTTCTTGGTGCCGAGGTGGTTGAAGGCCAGGTTCAGCAGGATCGCCACCACGCAGCCGGTGCTGATGCCGGAGTCGAGGACGACCAGGAGGTCCTTCGGGAAGGCGTGGTAGAACTGCGGCGCGGCGATCGGGATCAGGCCGATGCCCACCGAGGCGGCGACGATCAGGGCGTTCTCGCCCTTCTCCATGGCGGCGCCCGCAAGGGTCTGGATCCCGCTCGCGGCGACCGACCCGAAGAGGACGATGCCCGCTCCGCCGAGGACCGGCAGGGGGACCAGCGCGATGACCGAGGCGGCCATCGGGCACAGGCCCAGCAGGATCAGGATGCCGCCGCCGGCCGCGACGACGAAGCGGCTGCGCACCTTGGTCATGGCGACCAGGCCGATGTTCTGTGCGAAGGCGCTGCACATGAAGCCGTTGAACAGCGGGCTGATCGCGCTGCCGAGGGTGTCGGCGCGCAGACCCCCTTCGATGATCTTCGCGTCCGCCGGGCGGCCCACGATCTTGCCCAGGGCGAGGATGTCGGCGGTGGACTCGGTCATGCAGACGAGCATGACGATGCACATCGAGATGATGGCGGCGACCTGGAGCTGCGGGGCGCCGAAGTGGAAGGGGGTGGGGAAGCCGACCACGGACGCGTTCTTGATGGCGTCGAAGCTGGTCATGCCCAGCGGGATCGCGATGAGCGTACCCGCGACGAGGCCGAGCAGGATGGCGATCTGCTGGAGGAAACCGCGCAGGAACTTGCGCATCAGCAGGACGATGACCAGGGTGGCGGCGGCCATGCCGATGTTCTTCATCGAGCCGTAGTCGGTGGCGGTGCTGTTGCCGCCCTGCGACCAGTTGAAGGCCACCGGCAGGAGCGAGACGCCGATCAGGGTGATGACCGTACCCGTCACGACCGGGGGGAAGAAGCGGACGAGTTTGCCGAAGTAGGGGGCCGCGAAGAAGCCGAGGACTCCGGCGACGATGATCGCGCCGAAGATGATGGGGATGGCGTTGTCCCCCTCCCCCTTGCCGATCGCGATCATCGGTGTCACACCGGCGAAGGAGACGCCGTTGACGAAGGGGAGTTTGGCGCCGATCTTCCAGAACCCGAGTGTCTGGAGGAGGGTGGCGAGGCCGGCGGTGAAGAGCGAGGCGCCCATCAGGAAGGCGGTCTCGGTGGCGGAGAGACCGACGGCAGGGCCGACGATCATGGGCGGGGCGACGACACCCGCGTACATGGCGGCCACGTGCTGGAGACCGCTCGTGAACATTTTCAGCGGAGGCAAGGTCTCGTCGACCGGGTGCTTCTCCTCCGGTACTGCGACTGCATCTTTGCGAAACCTGGGCATTGCGGCCACGGCTTCCTCCGGTCGGTTAAACACGTCGGCAGGGACGTGGGTGTCATGGAGGTGGTGCGAAAGCTGTGCGAGTCGAGCTTCTATTCAGTTGTTGCAGGAACGATTCGCCCGAGTCGTTCCGCGCCATCGAACCGATGGAGGGCTGGCGGTGCCATGGCCGTGGCAAGGACACGATTCACCGGTCCCGGGGGCGCCCTCGAAAGCTCTCGGGCGCTTCCCGGGAACGGCTGCCGTCGGACCCCGCTCGGGTCCGCGGCCACCGGCCGGGGGCCGTCCCCCCCGGCCGGACTCCGTGGGGTCAGGCCTGCGCGGAGATCCGCGCGAGGCGCTGGGCCTCTTCCCGCGTGGACACCGCGATGGCGTCCTCGTCGGCGAAGAGCAGTCGGTTGTTCTCGACGATCTGCTTGCCGTTGACCAGCGACAGGGTGACCGGCGCGGCCGCACCGAACACCAGCGCGGTGACCGGGTCGGCGATGGAGGAGTGAGCCAGGGTGCTCAGGTTCCACATCACCAGGTCGGCGCACTTGCCGGCCTCCAGCGAACCGATGTTGTCGGCGCGGCCGAGGACCTGGGCGCCACCGTACGTACCCAGGCGCAGGGCCTGGCGGGCGTTGAGGGCCCGCTCGCGGTGGACCGGGTTCAGACGGTTGATCAGCAGCGCGTTGCGCAGCTCGGTGTGCAGCTCACCGGACTCGTTGGAGGCGGTGCCGTCCACGCCGAGGCCGACCGGGACACCGGCGGCGAGCATGTCCGGGACACGGGCGATGCCGGCGGCCAGACGGGCGTTGGAGGACGGGCAGTG
Source organism: Streptomyces sp. NPDC003038 (assembly GCF_040611115.1). NCBI lineage: Bacteria > Bacillati > Actinomycetota > Actinomycetes > Kitasatosporales > Streptomycetaceae > Streptomyces > Streptomyces sp. NPDC003038. Next base: position 58,665 of record NZ_JBEXNN010000019.1, on the reverse strand, counting down.
CGCGACACCGGTCTTGGTACGGGCGAACGCGGCGATGTCGGAGTCGTTCATGTGGACGCTGTGCGCCATCCACACGTCCTCGCCGAGCCAGCCGGTCGACTCGAAGTAGTCGGTCGGGCCCATGCCGAACAGTTCCTTGCAGAACTGCTCCTCCTCGACGGTCTCCGAGCCGTGCGTGTGCATGCGCACACCCAGTCGGCGGGCCAGCTCGGCCCCCTGCTTGAGCAGTTCGGTGGAGACCGAGAAGGGGGAGCACGGCGCGACGGCGACCTGGGTCATCGCGTCGAAGGAGTAGTCGTGGTGCCTCTTGACGGTCGCCTCGGTGTCCGCGAGCGCACCCTCGAGGGTCTCGACGGCGTGATCCGGGGGCAGGCCGCCGTCCTTCTTGCTGCGGTCCATGGAGCCGCGGGCGAGGGTGAAGCGGACGCCCATCTCGGACGCGGCGCGGATGATCGCGCCGGAGAGGTCGCCGGAGCCCTTGGGGTAGACGTAGTGGTGGTCCATGGCGGTGGTGACGCCGCCCTTGGCCATCATCGCCAGGGAGCCCTGGGCGGCCGTGTAGGCCATCTGCTCGTCGATGCGCGCCCACGTCGGGTACAGCGCGACGAGCCAGTTGAAGAGGTTGTGGTCGGTGGCCAGACCACGCGTGATCCACTGGTAGAAGTGGTGGTGGGTGTTGACCAGACCGGGGGTGACGAGGTGACCCGTGCCGTCGATGCGGCGGACCACATTGTCGAGGTTCTCGGGGGCCTTGCCCGCACCGATCGACTCGATCTTGTTGCCGGCGACGACTACGTAGCCCGAGGCGTACTCGGTGTCGTTCGCGTCGACGGTCGCAATCGCACAGTTCTCGATGACGATGCGCTCGACCGCGCTGTCATGGGCTGCCGATGCTGCCATGGGACTTCCTCGTGCTTTCAGTGGCGGTGCGGGCACGGCAAGGCCCAGGAGATTTGAGTGCCGGAGCCGGGGGCCTTGACAGCTGACAGTACTGCCGCCCCGTGGGGTGCGTCCGGGTGCCGATTCAGGAAGCTGAAGAGTGTCGCGCCGTCCCGGGGCCACTGCGGAGCCCCGGGACGCGCGTGCCGCACTCAGAGGTTGGTCATGTCCACGGGGATGCGGGCGTCAACGCCGTCCCGCAGGACCGTGGCCTCGATCAGACCGTACGGGCGGTCCGCGGCGAAGTAGACCTCGTTGTCGTTCTTGAGGCCGAAGGGCTCAAGGTCCACGAGGAAGTGGTGCTTGTTCGGGAGCGAGAAGCGGACCTCGTCGATCTCCGAACGGTGGTTGATGATGCGCGAACCCATCTGGTAGAGGGTCTGCTGCAGCGAGAGGGAGTAGGTCTCCGCGAAGGCCTGGAGCATGTGCTTCTTGGTCTCGGCGTAGGACTTCTCCCAGTTGGGCATCCGCTGCTCGTCGTCCGACCAGTTGAAGCGCCAGCGGGCCGACACCTGGGTCGCCAGGATGCGGTCGTAGGCCTCCTTCAGCGTCGTGTACTTGTCCTTCACGTAACCCCAGAACTCGGAGTTCGTGGAGTTCATGACGACCAGGTCCTTGAGGCCGGAGATGACCTCCCAGTTCTGGCCGTCGTACGTGATCTGGGTGACGCGGGTCTCCATGCCCTTGCGGACGAAGGAGTGGTTCACCTCGTCGGAGCCGATGAACTTCGAGTTGGCGTCCGAGGTGGCGATCCGGTCCCAGGAGTACTCCTCGATCCGGATGCGCGCCTTCTGGATCGGCTCCTGGCTGTTCACGAACCAGCGCGCCAGGTGAATGCCGAACTGCTCGGCGGACTCGATGCCGTACTCCTTGGCGAACGCGTACACCGTGTTCTTGGTGGTGTCCGTGGGCAGGACGTTGGCGTTCGAGCCGGAGTAGTGGACATCGTCCATGTCGCCGGAGAGCGCGACCGAGACGTTCAGGTCCTTGATGTGGTGGGTGTCGCCGTCCCGCGTGATCTTGACGACGCGGTTCTCTGCTTTGCCGTACTGGTTCTGGCCGAGAATCGTGGTCATGTCTGCTAGCTCCCTCGGTAAACGGAGTAGCCGAACGGGTTGAGCAGCAGCGGTACGTGGTAATGCTCGCCCGGGTTCACCGCAAAGGTGATGGTGACCTCCGGGAAGAACGCACCGCTGTCCCTTACGCGGGGGGCGTCCTGCTGCGCCTCGGCTTGCTTCTTGGAGAAGTACGTCTCGGTCTCGAAGTCGAGACGTACGTGGGTGGTTCCCTCCGGCAGTGCCGGCAGGTCCTTGCAGCGCCCGTCCGCATCGGTGGCGGAGCCTCCCAGGGCCGCCCACTCGCCGTCGAGGCCCGTACGGGCGCTCAGGGAGATGGCGACGCCCTCGGCGGGCTTGCCGATGCTGGTGTCCAGGATGTGGGTGGACACCGACGCGGTGGTCTCAGTGCTCATGCTCACTCTCCTTCTGCGAGTTCCACGAGGCGGGTCAGGCGGATCCGGTTGATCTTGACGAGCTCGCCGCGGGCGATTTCCCGCTCCTGCTCGGGCGAGTTGCCGATCCGGACCTTGACCGCGTCCCGCATGAACTCACCGGTCGCACCGGTGGCGCAGATGAGGAAGACGTGGCCGAACTTCTCCTGGTACGCCAGGTTCAGTTCGAGGAGCTCGCTCTTGAGTTCCTCCGAGGCACCGGCCATGCCTCGCTGCTCGCGGGCGGAGGTCGGGTCTCCCGGCTTCGGCCGGCCGATCGGCGCGTGGCCTGCCATCGCCTCTGCCAGGTCCTCGGCGGTGAGCTCGGCCATGGCGGCGTCGCTCGCGGCGAAGAGGGATTCGGCGGTGGCGAAGGGGCGCTGGGCGAGCAGCTTGCTCCCCCATGCCGAACTGGCGCACACCTCGTGCAGCTCGGCCGTGGCCGCGCTGTCGTCCAAGGCGTTGAACCGGGTGAGACCCGGGGTCGGACTCGAAGTCACGGTAGGCCTCCGTGGCCTGGTTGCTTTGACGGGCTGGGCATAGCTAACGCCCTCGGCAACACGGCGTCAACACTTTGTTGAAACTTCCCGTACACAAAAGCCGCCGCCCGGATGAATAGGGCGGCGGCTCGTCACGCTGGGTGAAGCAACGTTTACGTCATGCTTACCCTTGGTTGCTCTTGTTGGCATTTTCCCTGTTCAGGTAGTTGTAGACCGTGAAACGGCTTACCCCCAGGGCGCCCGCGACCGTCTCCACGCCGTGCCGGACCGAGAAGGCGCCTCGCGCCTCGAGTATCCGTACGACGTCCTGCTTGGACTTCCGGTCGAGCTGCGACAACGGTACGCCGTGCCGACGCTCCAGGGCCGCCAGGATGTGGTCCAGCGAATCCGAGAGCTGGGGCAGGCGCACGGCCAGCAGGTCCTGACCCTCCCAGCTGAGCACGACGTCGTCGGGCTGCGCCAGCGCCGGATCCATCAGCTCGCCGCCCATCGCGTCGACCAGCGGCTTGACCGCGGTGACGAAGGGGTGGTCGCGGGGCTCGGTCATGGCGTGTCCTCCCCGATCACATTGACCTGGAGCGAGACGCGCGTGGCGCCGGCGCCCAGTGAGTCGCGCAACAGCGCGGCCACCGCGCCGAGCACTTCACCGGCCTCTCCCTCGGCTGTGTTGCCGAACGGGCCGACATCCACCGCGTCCAGCTGCGCCTTCTGGATGACCTCGCGAGCGGCCACGGCATGGGCGGGGGCCTCTTCGAGATCGAAGGGCTCGGTCGTGAACTCCACTCTCAATCGCACGCGGGTCAAGCTACCCGGCAGGGAGGGGCGGCGCGACAGCGCCTCCTGAAGGGGTGGCGGTCGGGCGACGGAAGAGAGGGACTTTTCGGGAGTCCGCACTTGACAGCCGCCCAAAGCTCGTTGCAGTCTTCCATCAAGCAGAAACTAACTTCCGCAATACGGAAGGAGCGCACACCCCTCATGGGATACACGGACCAGCGCTTCGATGTAAACCTTTCGATCCTCTTCACGGACCTCCCGCTTCTGGAGCGCCCCGCGGCTGCCGCCGCGGCGGGCTTCACCGCGGTCGAGCTGTGGTGGCCCTGGATCGAGACCCCCACCCCCGCACAGGCGGAGCTCGACGCCCTCAAGAAGGCTCTTGAGGACGCCGGCACCCAGCTGGTGGGCCTGAACTTCTACGCCGGCCAGCTGCCGGGACCGGACCGCGGTGCGGTCTCGGTTCCCGGGGAGGAGTCGGAGCGCTTCAACGCCAACATCAACGTGGCCGCCGACTTCGCGGCCTCGGTCGGCTGCAAGGCGCTGAACGCCCTCTACGGCAACCGCGTCGAAGGCGTGGACCCGGCCGTTCAGGACGAGCTCGCCCTGAAGAACCTGGTCGTGGCCGCCCAGGCGGCGGACCGCGTCGGCGCGATCCTCCTGATCGAGACCCTCAACAAGCCCGAGTCGCCGCTCTACCCCCTGGTGAGCGCGCCGGCCGGCATCGAGGTGGTGGACAAGGTCAACGCGGCCACCGGCCTCGGGAACGCCAAGTTCCTCCTCGACCTGTACCACCTGGCGATGAACGATGAGGACCTCTCCGAGGTCATCGAAAAGTACGCCGCCAAGACCGGCCACGTCCAGATCGCGGACAAGCCGGGACGAGGTGCCCCCGGCACCGGCGAGCTGCCTCTCGAGGCACTGCTCGACCAGCTCAAGAAGGCCGGATACGAGGGCTACGTAGGCCTGGAGTACAAGGCCGCCGACGCCGCCGCGTCCTTCGAGTGGCTGCCGGCCGAGGCTCGCGCCGCCCGGTAGGCGGCCGAAGTCCGGGCGAACAGCCAGGCAACCCCCGCACTTTTCGTACAAAGCATTAAGAGAAGGACCCTCATCATGAGCAACCTCCCCAAGATCGCGTGGATCGGGCTCGGCATCATGGGCTCCCCCATGGCCGAGAACCTGCTGAAGGCCGGCTACTCGGTCACCGGCTTCACCCTGGAGCAGGACAAGCTGGAGCGCCTGGCCGCCGCCGGCGGCACCGCGGCCGGCTCGATCGCCGAGGCCGTCAAGGACGCCGACGTCATCATCACGATGGTGCCCGCCTCCCCGCAGGTCGAGGCCATCTCCTACGGTGAGAACGGCATCCTGGAGAACGCGAAGTCCGGCGCGCTGATCATCGACATGTCGTCGATCACCCCGCAGACCTCGATCGACCTCGCGAAGAACGCCGCCGAGAAGGGCATCCGCGTCATCGACGCCCCGGTGTCCGGCGGCGAGGCCGGCGCCATCGAGGCCGTCCTGTCGATCATGGTGGGTGGCGAGCAGGCCGACTTCGACGAGGCCCTGCCGGTCCTCGAGGCCCTCGGCAAGACCATCGTGCTCTGCGGCCCGCACGGCTCCGGCCAGACGGTGAAGGCCGCCAACCAGCTCATCGTCGCGGTCAACATCCAGGCGTGCGCCGAGGCTGTCGTCTTCCTGGAGAAGTCCGGCGTGAACCTCCAGGCCGCCCTGGACGTCCTCAACGGCGGCCTGGCCGGCTCCACGGTCCTGACCCGCAAGAAGGACAACTTCCTGAACCGCGACTTCAAGCCCGGCTTCCGGATCGACCTGCACCACAAGGACATGGGCATCGTCACCGACGCCGCCCGCAACGTCGGTGCCGCCCTTCCCGTCGGTGCGGTCGTGGCTCAGCTGGTCGCCTCGCTGCGCGCCCAGGGCGACGGCGGCCTGGACCACTCGGCCCTGCTGCGCGCCGTCGAGCGCCTCTCCGGCGCCCAGATCTGACGCGCCCGCATCCGGGGGCCCTTGCGGCCCCCGGCTCTCCCCCCAGGGGGACCTGAGTTTCCGGATGGCGCCGGTGCTGACACCTGTCCTGTCGCGCCCAAGCGCCGGCGCCGTCCGGATCACCTCTCTCCATCTTTCTTCAACAAACTGTTGACGTTTGGTTCACGCCGAAATTAGGCTGTTCCGCATGACGGAAGACGCTTTCCGTCAGCAGTTACCCGTACGGAAGGTCACCATGTCGAAGCGCACGCTGACGACCGAGTCCGGCGCCCCGGTCGCCGACAACCAGAACTCCGCCACCGCCGGCGTCGGTGGCCCGCTCCTGGTCCAGGACCAGCAGCTCCTTGAGAAGCTTGCCCGCTTCAACCGGGAGCGCATCCCGGAGCGTGTGGTGCACGCCCGCGGCTCGGCCGCGTACGGCCACTTCGAGGTGACCGACGACGTCACCGCGTACACCAGCGCCGCGTTCCTGAACACGGTCGGCAAGAAGACCGAGACCTTCCTGCGGTTCTCCACCGTGGCCGACTCCCTCGGCGGCGCGGACGCGGTCCGCGACCCGCGCGGTTTCGCGCTGAAGTTCTACACCGAAGAGGGCAACTACGACCTCGTCGGCAACAACACCCCGGTGTTCTTCATCAAGGACCCGATCAAGTTCCCCGACTTCATCCACTCCCAGAAGCGCGACCCCTTCACGGGCAAGCAGGAGCCGGACAACGTCTGGGACTTCTGGGCGCACGCCCCCGAGGCGACGCACCAGATCACCTGGCTGATGGGTGACCGCGGCATCCCGGCGTCGTACCGTCACATGAACGGCTACGGCTCCCACACGTACCAGTGGACCAACGCCCGCGGCGAGGCCTTCTTCGTCAAGTACCACTTCAAGACGAACCAGGGCATCCGCTGCCTCTCCAGCGAGCAGGCCGCCGAGCTCGTCGGCAAGGACGCGAACTCGCACCAGACCGACCTGCTCCAGGCGATCGAGCGCGGTGTGAACCCGAGCTGGACCCTCTACGTCCAGATCATGCCCGCCGCCGAGGCCGCGGACTACCGCTTCAACCCGTTCGACCTCACCAAGGTGTGGCCGCACAGCGACTACCCGCTGCAGCGCGTGGGCCGTCTGGTCCTCGACCGCAACCCGGACAACGTCTTCGCCGAGGTCGAGCAGTCCGCCTTCTCCCCGAACAACTTCGTCCCGGGCATCACCGCCTCGCCGGACAAGATGCTCCAGGGCCGTCTCTTCGCGTACGCCGACGCCCAGCGCTACCGCCTCGGTGTGAACCACACCCTGCTGCCGGTCAACGCCCCGAAGGCGACGAAGGCCGAGAACTACGGCCGCGACGGTGTCATGGCGCTGCGCAACGGCTCGCGCCACGACAAGAACTACGAGCCCAACTCGTACCAGGGTCCGGTCGAGACCGGTCTCGCGCTCGGCGCCCCGAAGGCCGTCTCCGGCTACACGGGCACCCACGAGGCCCCGGCCCACACCAAGGACGACGACTTCTTCCAGGCCGGTGAGCTCTACCGCCTGATGTCGGAGGCCGAGAAGCAGCGTCTGGTGGCGAACATCGCCGGCGGTCTGTCTCAGGTCACCCTCGAAGACGTCATCGAGAAGAACCTGGCTCACTTCCACGCCGCGGACGCCGACTACGGCAAGCGCGTCGAGGAGGCCGTTCGCGCCCTGCGCGACGCCTGAGAGCCGCAAGCTGCGCCGGGAGCCTGACGGGAGGTCAGGCTCCGGGTGCTAGCCCGCACCGCGGACCCGGATGAGGGGTGGTACGCGGTGGGGGCAGGACGAGGACCGTGGCGGGCGTGTGAGCCAGTGCGGTGGTAATGGGTTCCGAGGCCCGTCTCTTGACCTGAGGGAGACGATGCCGGAGTTCTCGTCACCGCCCGCCGCGGTCCCAGCCTCTTCTTGTACGCCTCCCCTTGCGCCTCTCCTCGCATGGAGGGGACACAGGGGCCACGCACAGAGGCCCCTGTACACCCCTGTACAGCGGGGAGTGCACAGACTCCGCCCGGCGGTGCGAACGTCCTGTCGCGCCAGCCTCGTTCCGTCGGGCGGTAACAAGTTCCACAGACCAGAGCGCCGAGTCACGGACGGTCCCGTGACTCGGCGCTTTGTCGTGTCCGGGGCCCGTGGGCGCAAGGTCAGGGGTCCGGCTATCGTGGGGCTGACCGCCTGACTGAAAGGTCAGTCAAGAGTCCGACCGAGGGGTACGAGCGAGAGTGGCCGATCGCCAGGCGTTGATCTTGGAGGCGGCGGTACGGGTCGTCGCGCGCAGCGGCGTCAGAGGTCTGCGCGTCGAGGAGCTGGCGGCCGAGGCGGGGGTCTCCACCGCGCTGATCTACTACCACTTCAAGGACCGCGTCGGCCTGGTCCGGCGCACCCTGGACTTCATCGGCGACCGCGCCACCGCCTACACCGACGAGGCACTGGGCGGCGCCGCGGATGCCCGCGCCGCCCTGCTGGAGCTGTTGCTGAGCGAGCTCCAGGACACCCCTCGCGTCCGCGAGAACAGCATCGCCTGGGGCGAACTGCGGGCCAGCGCCGTCTTCGACGCCGATCTGCGCGAGAACCTGGCCGAGTCCACCCGCTCCTGGTCCGAGGACGTGGCGGACGCCGTCCGCGACGCCCAGGCGGCCGGCCTCGCCGACCCGCAGGTCACGCCACTGGACTGTGCCGAGCGGCTGACCGCCCTGGTGGAGGGGCTCAGCGAACGCTGGCTGAGCGGCTCCCTGTCCCTGGAACGGGCCCGTGAGCTGCTCTGCGGGGCCGCGGACGCCGAGCTCGGCCCCCGGCCCGCCTAGCGCGTCACCCAGCCCCTCCCCCGGGCCTCAATGCCGTACGGAGGCACGCGAAACGGCCCCCGTGCCTCCTGAGGGAGGGACGAGGGCCGTTTCGGCGTGCAGGCAGGCGGGTCAGACGGCCAGCGGGCGGATCGCGGTCGGGGCGTGGCCCGGCTCGGTCGCGAGCTCCTCGAACTCGGTGACGTCGCTCATGTCGACGGTCTTGCTCATCGAGATGTTCGTGATGCGCTCCAGGATGGCCTCGACGACGACCGGGACCTGGAACTCCTGAGCCAGCTTCTTGGCCTGCTCGAAGGCGGCGCCCAGCTCGTTCGGGTCGGTGACCCGGATGGCCTTGACGCCCAGACCCTCGGCGACCTTGACGTGGTCGACGCCGTAGACGCCCAGCTCGGGGGTGTTGATGTTCTCGAACTCGAGGTTGACCTCGAAGTTGATGCCCAGGCCGCCCTGCGCCTGACGGATCAGGCCCAGGTAGGCGTTGTTCACCAGGACGTGGACGTACGGGACCTTGTGCTGCGCGGCGACCGCGAGCTCTTCGATCATGAACTGGAAGTCGTAGTCGCCCGAGAGCGCCACGATCGGGGTCTCCGGGTCCGCGGTGGCGGCACCGATCGCGGCCGGGATGGTCCAGCCGAGGGGGCCGGCCTGGCCGCAGTTGATCCAGTTGCGCGGCCGGTAGACGTGCAGCATCTGCGCGCCGGCGATCTGGGAGAGGCCGATGGTGGTGACGTAGCGCGTCTCCGGGCCGAAGGCCTTGTTCATCTCCTCGTACACGCGCTGCGGCTTCATCGGGATGTTGTCGAAGTGCGTACGGCGCTGGAGGGTGGCCTTGCGCTCCTGGCCCGAGGCGGCCCAGGCGCTGAAGTCGGGCAGCTTGCCCTCGGCCTTGAGCTCCTTGGCGACCTCGATGAAGAGCTCCAGGGCGGCCTTGGCGTCGGAGGCGATGCCGAAGTCCGGGGCGAAGATCTTGCCGATCTGGGTGGGCTCGATGTCGACGTGGACGAACTTGCGGCCCTTGGTGTAGGCGTCGAGGTTGTAACCGGTGTGACGGTTGGCCCAGCGGTTGCCGATCCCGAGGACGAAGTCCGACTCCAGGAAGGTGGCGTTGCCGTAGCGGTGCGAGGTCTGGACGCCGACCATGCCGGCGCTCAGCTCGTGGTCGTCCGGGATGGTGCCCCAGCCCATGAGGGTGGAGATGACCGGGACGCCCGTGAGCTCGGCGAACTCGACCAGCAGGTCGGAGGCGTCGGCGTTGATGATGCCGCCACCGGCGACGATCAGCGGACGCTCGGACTCCAGGAGGAACCGCAGGGCCTTCTCGGCCTGGGCGCGGCTGGCCTTCGGCTTGTAGACCGGCAGCGGCTGGTAGGTCTCCGGGTCGAACTCGATCTCGGTCAGCTGGACGTCGATCGGGAGGTCGATCAGGACCGGGCCCGGACGGCCGGAGCGCATCAGGTGGAAGGCCTGCTGGAAGACACCGGGGACCTGCGCGGCCTCCAGGACCGTGGTGGCGGCCTTGGTGACGGGCTTGGCGATCGAGGCGATGTCGACGGCCTGGAAGTCTTCCTTGTGCAGCTTCGCGACGGGGGCCTGACCGGTGATGCACAGGATCGGGATCGAGTCCGCGATCGCGGAGTACAGGCCGGTGATCATGTCGGTGCCGGCCGGGCCCGAGGTGCCGATGCAGACACCGATGTTCCCCGCCTTGGCACGCGTGTAGCCCTCGGCCATGTGCGAGGCACCCTCGACGTGGCGGGCCAGCGTGTGGCTGATGCCGCCCACGTTCTTGAGCTCGCGGTAGAACGGGTTGATCGCAGCGCCGGGCACGCCGAACGCATGCGAAACGCCCTCGAGCTTGAGGATCTCCACTGCAGCGGCGGCGGCTGTCATACGGGGCATCGAGTTCTCCTGCGGGTCTGGCGGTCAGGCTTTTCCGTAATCCGGAAGTATTGTTCTGCTATACGGAACAAGCTAAGGCGCGACGTGGCACACGTCAAGGCGGTAGGGGACCCCGGAAGCCACCAAAAGCCGCGTCTCGCTCCGCGAGTTGCACAAATGACCCGCCTCGGGGCGGGAATCGGCCCCCAATCCGCGGACAGGGCCGCTCCGGCGGTCGCTGGTGGTGGACCATGTACCTACGCACAGCGATGGAGGGGGTCCAGGTCTCATGGCGGAAGCGGTACCGGTGCGCTGCCCGGCGTGCCTGCGCGAGAACAACTACGTCGCCCCGGTGTTCCCCTGCGCCTGCGGAAGCCCGGTCGTACCGCCGCTGGATCTGGTGGCTCCACCCCTGCCGCTGACCCATCGCACCTGGTCGAACACCTGGGTGGCGGTGCGGTGCGCGTCCTGCGGGCGGGAGAGCGAGTGGCCGCATCCCGAGGTGGGGTGCGGCTCGTGCGGGACGGTGGTGATGATTCCGGTGCATCCGCCGGAGCGGTCCGAGGCCGGGCCGGGCGCGGACGGGCCGGAGAGGTCGGCCGGGCCGGCCGGGCCCGCGCGTCAGGGAGACGGACGGCGCGCGGCGTCCGAGGAGGTACGGCCGGACGCGGGCGCGCCTGCGGGAGGCCGGGCGGGAGGGCGGGCGGGCGCGCCGTCGGGCGCCCCGCAGCGGCCCTCGTCCGCGGACTCGCCCCTCGGCTCGTCCCCGGACTCACGTGCGGCGCACCTGCCGCCGCCATCGGCCGCGCCGGTGCCGCGGCCCGCTTTCCGGCCGGTGACCATCCGTACGGCCCGCGACGCGGTGGCCACGGCCGCGCTGTACCTGCGGTGGCTCGGCTTCCAGGACGTACGGCAGCCCGACGGGCGGCCGATCCCCTCGGCCGTGGTGGACCTGCGGGCTCCCGGGCTGGTCGCGCAGGTGGACCCGACCACCGCGCCGGCCGGGCTGCGGGCGGTGGAGTGCGTCTGGTTGAACGGGCTCACCGCTTCCGCGACCAGCGTCTACTTCGCGCTCGCCGGTTACACGAAGGACGCCCGCACCCGCGCGGACGAGCTGGGGATACCGCTCTTCGTCATGGACCTCACGGGCATGCCGCAGCCGGTCAACGACCCGGCGGACGCGCTGATCGGGGCGGGGGCCTAGGAACTGTCCGCGGTGGGGGGCTCGGGGGGCCGCCGGACACCCCCTAAGCTCGGGTCCATTGTCCGTTCCCCGTTGCCCGCCCCCGTCCTGCCGAGGAGAGCCCGATGAGCCTGTACGACATTGCGCTGACCACCCTGTCCGATGAGCCCACCAGCCTGGCGGCTCACAAGGGCAAGGTGATCCTGCTGGTGAACACCGCCTCGCAGTGCGGTCTCACCCCGCAGTACTCGGGGCTGGCCCGCCTGCAGTTCGCGTACGAGGCGAAGGGCTTCACCGTCATAGGCGTGCCCTGCAACCAGTTCGGCGGACAGGAGCCCGGCAACGCCGAGGACATCCAGACCTTCTGTGCCGCCGGTTTCGGCGTCACCTTCCCGATGCTGGAGAAGTCCGACGTCAACGGCGAGAACCGGCACCCGCTGTACCAGGAGCTGGTGAAGAACCCGGACGCCGAGGGCGAGGCGGGCGACATCCAGTGGAACTTCGAGAAGTTCCTGATCTCCCCCGCCGGCGAGGTCGTGGCCCGCTTCCGCCCGCGCACCGAGCCCGAGGCCCCCGAGGTCATCGCCGCGATCGAGGCGCACCTGCCCGCGTAAGGACCGTACGGACCGGCGTACGGGCGGGGCGCGAGGACCGGCGTACGACGGCCGTCCGCGCCCCCGCCGCGTCCCCGCCCCGGCCGCGGGGCCTCACCTCATCTCGGCCTCGTCGTACTCCCCCGCTGAGCCGGCCGCGGTGAGCTCCCGGAGCTCCACGCGGCGGATCTTGCCGGACACCGTCTTCGGCAGCTCCCCGAACTCGATGCGGCGGATCCTCTTGTACGGGGACAGCACCGCGCGGGAGTGCTCGAACAGTGCCCGGGCCGTGTCCGGTCCGGGCTCCCAGCCTGCGGCGAGCGTGACGTACGCCTTCGGCACCGCCAGCCGCAGCGCGTCCGGGGCCGGGACGACGGCGGCCTCGGCGACGGCCTCGTGTTCCAGCAGGGCGCTCTCCAGCTCGAACGGGCTGATCTTGTAATCGGAGGCCTTGAACACGTCGTCGGCCCGGCCGATGTAGGTGAGGTACCCGTCGGCATCGCGTGAAGCGATGTCGCCGGTGCGGTAGAGCCCGTCCGCCATGGCCTCGGCGGTGCGCTCGGGGTCGTCGCGGTAGCCGGTCATGACCCCGGCGGGACCCGGACGCAGGTCCACGCAGAGCTCGCCTTCGTCGGCGGCCTCCTTGCCGGTGACGGGGTCCAGGAGGACGATCTTGTACCCGGGCGCGGGGCGGCCCATGGAGCCGGGCTTGACGGGTTCCCCCGGGAAGTTGCCGACCTGGAGGGTGGTCTCGGTCTGGCCGAAGCCGTCCCGGATGGTGATGCCCCATGCCTGGTGCACCTTCTCGATGACCTCGGGGTTGAGCGGCTCGCCGGCGGCGACGGCCTCGCGCGGGGGCGTACGCAGCGTCGTGAGGTCGGACTGGATGAGCATCCGCCACACGGTGGGCGGGGCGCAGAAGGTGGTCACGCCGTACCGGTCCATCTCCGCCAGCAGCCGCCCGGCGTCGAATCGGGTGTAGTTGTGGACGAAGACGGTCGCGCCGGCGTTCCAGGGGGCGAAGAGGTTGGACCAGGCGTGCTTGGCCCAGCCGGGCGAGGCGATGTTGAGGTGGACGTCGCCGGGGCGCAGGCCGAGCCAGTACATGGTGGAGAGGTGCCCGATGGGGTACGAGGCGTGCGTGTGCTCGACGAGCTTGGGCCGGGCGGTGGTGCCGGAGGTGAAGTAGAGCATCAGGGGGTCGGTGGCGAGGGTCTCGCCGTCGGGTGTGAAGGGGCTGTCGGCCGGGGCGGCGCCCCCGGGGAACATGTCCTCCAGCCGCCGCCAACCGGCGGGGACTTCCGGTCCGGCGGCGATCCGCGTGTAGGTGCCGGGCACCTGGTCGAATTTCTCCGTGTCCTCGGCGCGCACGATGACATGGCGGACGTGACCGCGCTCGATCCGGTCGCGCAGGTCGGCCGCGCCGAGGAGCGGGGTGGCCGGGATGACGACGGCGCGGAGTTTCATCGCGCCGAGCATGACCTCCCACAGCTCTCGCTGGTTGCCGAGCATGACCAGGACCCGGTCGCCGGCGGCCACGCCCTGGCCGCGCAGCCAGTTGGCGGCCGCGTCCGACCGTACGGCCAGCTCCGCGAAGGAGATTCCCCGGCTGGTGCCGTCCTCCTCCACGATCCGCAGGGCGTCGGCGTCGTTCCCGGCGGCGATGGGGTCGAACCAGTCCAGCGCCCAGTTGAAGTGGCGCGGGCGGGGCCAGGTGAATCCGGTGTGGGCGGCTTCGTAGTCCCCGCGGCGTTCCAGCAGGAAGTCCCGCGCGGCCAGGAACTGGGCGGTGGCGCTGTTCTCCGTCATGGGGGCATCGTGCCGGGTCCGGCGTGCGGACCACCAGGGCGGCGTCAGCCGTGGATTGACCCGAAGCGTACGGACCCCTTGGCGGCGCCCTCATCCGTACCCACGTCCGTACCCTCGTCCGTACCCTCGCTCATCCCGGCGACCATCAGCTCCGCTTCGGCGACGATCTCGTCCCTCAGCGCCTTCGAAACGTCCCGGAACAGCTCCACGGTGACCACGTCCCTGTCCCTGTCCCTGTCCCCTTCCCGTTCCAGCTTCCACACACCGGCGAAGAACCCGTCGACGAGGAGGGTGCGGTGGGCCTGATTGCCCGTCCAGACCCGCCCCTTGAACTCGGGGGCGATCACCCGGCTCCGGTCGGCGTGCGAGAGCAGGAGGTTGTCGAACTCGGGCAGGAAGCGGGGCGGCGCCGGAGTGTCCGCGTCGGGCCGGGGCCCGTCGGGCAGGTCGAAGAGCTCTACGCCGTTCTCGTCCCGGAAGGTGACCAGGCCCGGCCGCAGCCGCTCGAAGGCCTCCCGCAGCCGGGTCAGCCCGGCCCAGGTCTGCATGTCCTTGACGGATGCGGGCCCGAAGGCCGCGAGGTAGCGCAGTACGACGTCGTCCACCGGCTGCGCCTGCCCGGCGGGCCTGCCCAGCCAGCGCTCCACGGTGGTGAGCCTGACCTGCCCGCTGCGGCCCCACACCCCGCGGGGCGTGACCTGCACGAGCGGCAGCCGGCAGCGCGCGGCGACGGACAGGGACTGCGGGTCCGCGTGCGGCCATTCCTTGAGGAGTTCCTCCCGGATCTCCCCCATGGTGCGCGGCTCGGCCTCGACGAAGGCCCGGGCGAGTTCACCCAGCCGCTCCAGGTCCACTCCGGCCAGGCCCGTACGGAAGTAGCTGACCTCCCGGTCGCGGGCGGGCTGGACGAGCGGCCGCAGGGTGAGGGCGTCGTGGGCCGTGTGGGTGTGGATGGTGGAGCGCATGGTGACCATCCGGACCACGTCCCGGGACTCCATGAGCCGTCCCAGCTCGGCGGGCCGGAAACCGGCGAGCCGGGCGTGGAGTTGGAAGTAGGGGGGCTTCACGTTCTGTGCCTGCAGCCCGACGAGGTGCGCGACGGCGTCACGGGCGGACATCTCGGCGCGGCTCAGCAGGAGCTGGCGGGCGAGCGTGGCTCGGTTCAGTGCGCGGATGTCGAGTACGGGCTGCGTGGGATGCGTCGTCCTGGAGGCCATGGCAGCAAGCTAACTCCTCCTCGCGGACACCTACGGTCCGCAAGAGGGAAGGGTCGATGCGGTCTTCGCTCAGGACCCCGGGACTGGTCCGGCGGATCAGCTGATCTCCCAGGTCCCGCCGTTCGCGGTGGCACCGCGCAGTCCGTCGAGGACCCTCGGGCCTGCCAGTGCCGGGAGACGGGAGTCGTTCAGTGACGCGAATGCGAAGGTGCGGGCCGCATCCCAGTCCGTGCTGTGCCTCAGGCGCCGGCTCATCTGCGCCCAGCCGAGTACCGCCCCGGCGACCACCCACGCGTCGGGGGTCTGCCTGGTCAGCCGACGGGCGGGGCGCAGCCAGGACGCGGCGCTCTCGGGCCAGTCCACCGTGTCCAGGACGTGGCCGCCCCTGGCCCGCCATGCGGCGGCGAAAGCGGCCGCAGCGCCGACGGAGGCGCTGTCGCGCCCATGCCCGATGACGACCGTTTCGATCGGGGCTTCGGACTGGGTCAACAGTCCCATCAGGGCGGTCAGTTCCGCCGGGGTGTGCGGGGCGGGCATCAGGGGTTCGCCGTAGGCGGCCGCCGCAGTGGGCCCGATCACCGGTGACGCCTTCATACCCGGCTCCCTCACTCGTCTCTCCATTGCGCGTACTCCCTCGACACGAGGGAGCGGCCGTCAGGCCCCACCAGCTTGTACACCAGCTAGGCCGCGTCGTGAAAGACGAGGCCCAGTGCGTGGCGCCGGCCGCTGCGCACCGTGCTCACGCCGTGCCGTACGGCTCCTGGCGACCAGCCCCGCTTCGTCCGCACGGGGCGGTTGTTGGTCGTGAAGATCAGCCCGTGGCCCTGGGTCAGCGCGGTCGTGGTGCCTCGCGACTGCGCGCGCGGCCGCTGCTCTACGAGCAGGAACTCCCCACCCGTGTAGTCGGTGCCGTACCGGTCGAGACCTACGACGACCTGCATCGGGAAGACCATGTCGCCGAAGACGTCGCGGTGCAGGGCGTTCCAGTCGCCTTCGCCGTAGCGCAGCAGAATCTGCGCCGAGCGATCCTGTCCCGCCGCGTGGCACATCGCGATCCATTCGTCGAGCGAGTCCGGCCACGGGGCGGGGCGGCCGAGCCGAGCGGCCCAGTCTCGGGCGATGCCCAGCAGCCGTGGGTAGAGCGCGGCACGAAGCGCGGCGACGGGCTCCGGCAGATCGTGGGTGAAGTAGCGGTACTCACCCGACCCGAAGCGATAGCGGGCCATGTCGATGGTTGCCCGGAACCGCTCGGCGTCCCCGTACAGGGCGGTGAGCTCCCGGCACTCGGCAGGGGTGAGCAATTGGGGCGTCGCCGCGCAGCCGTAGGTGTCGAGCTCCTCGGCGAGGGCGGGCCAGTCGGCGGCCTCGACTCTTTCGGCCGCCCACGCCGCTGCCGTTTCTGTGATGGTCGTCATGGGTGTCTCTTCCGTCGCCCGTGGGGTTGTCGGTGGGGGCTCGCCCCGGATCAGCCGAGCATTGGCTGCAGGGCGCCCTCATGGGTGAGCAGAGCGACCTTGCGGTCGATGCCGCCGGCGTAACCGCGCATGGAGCCGTCCGCCCCGATGACCCGGTGGCAGGGTCGAACCAGCAGCAGGGGGTTGGCACCGATCGCCGCGCCGAGTACGCGTACCTGCCGGCGCGGGATGCCGAGCCGCTCGGCGAGAGCGCCGTAGGTGGTGGTCGTGCCGTACGGGATCGCGTCGATGGCCTCCCACACGCGCTGCTGGAACTCGGTGCCGCTCGTGCGGTACTCCAGCTCGAACCGGGTACGACGGCCCTCGAAGTACTCCTCTAGCTGTCGGACCACCCCGGCCAGGGCCGTCCGACTCCGCTGCCACTCGTCTCGTGGCAGAGCGGGGCTGCGGCTGTCGGGCATGGACAGCGATACCATGACGATACCGCTCGGCGTGGTGGCTGATTCCTCTCCCACCAGCAGTAGCTCGCCCAGGGGACCCTCGGCCGTGGTGAAGAGTGTCATCAGGCCGCTCCTTTCTCTTCCCGAGTGTGCTCGGCGTCAGCCGGGCAGTCTGGCGGATATCCGACGTGGAGCCGGAATCAGCGGGAGTTGTGGAAGATCAGACCCAGCACCGTGCGGCGGCCCCGGTCGACGGCGTTGGTGCCGTGTCTCATGGGGTGGCGGCGGAACCCGTGGGTGCCGCGTACGGGGCGGTGCCGGACCGGGAAGATCATCGCCTGGCCCAGGGACGGCTTGACGACCAGGGCCCGGGACTGGGAGCGGGGTCGCTGTTCGACGAAGACGTTCTCTCCCCCGGTGAAGTCCTCGCCCGGCTCGTTGAGCATGATGGCGATCTGCAGGGGGAAGACGATGTCCCCGTAGACGTCCTGGTGGAGGCAGGCGTAGTCGCCCTTGTCGTAGCGCAGGATGAGCGGGGTGGGTCGCGACTGGCCACCCGCCGCGCACTCGGCAAGCAGCTCGCCCAGGGTTTCGGGGTAGGTCCGTTCTTTGAGTTGCGGTGCCCACTGGTTGGCCATCCAGGCGACCAGCGGGTAGAGGTTCTCTCGCAGTTGGCCCACGAGCGGCACTGCGGCAGGGTCGGCGAAGTACTTGTAGGAGCCCCGGCCGAATTGGTGGCGCTGCATCACCACGGTGGAGCGGAACAGCCCGGGCTCGTCGAAGGTGGCGGCGATCTCCTGACACTGCGCCCGGGTCAGCAGGGGCGGGGTGAGGGCCACGCCGTCCGTGTTGAGCTGCCGGAACAGCTCGTCCTGGTCGAGTTCGGCGAGCGCGAGCGTAGAGGTGCTCGGTAAGGAAAGGTTCATGGTGGACCTCATGGTGGCCGCCCGGTGGCCAGAGCGCTGGCGGCTTTCCGACATCGAGTTCGGGCCCTGAACACGGAGAACGGGGCCACCGTGCTCAGGGCCGCTCCAGCACCGCGCTCACTGCGGCCGGGTCCCAGTAGAAGGGCCTGATCTCGCGGATCCTCCCGTCCCGTACGGTCATCAGCTGGACGATCGTGGTGTCCAGAGCGCGGCCCGACGCGCGGGCCACAAACCGTACGCGGCTGGTGACGACGACGTCCTGGCCGTCGATGATCCGGCGCTGGTCGAGGAACTCCACCGACTGCCACACCTCGCCCATGACCGCCATGAACCGCTCGATGCCGTCGGGGCCGCGCCAGTCACCCGCGTACGGGAGCCCGGGCGCCTGGTGCAGCACCACCTCCGGGTCGAGGCAGGCGGCGAGTTCCCCGAAGGGGGCCCGGCCCGGCCCGCCCGCGGCGACGTAGGCCGACTCGGCGGCGTAGAAGCGGGTGAGGACTTCCGATGCGCTCGTCTGGGTGGTGGTCACGCGTGCTCCTTCGACAGGCCTTCCGGCGGCCGCCGTCGGGCCGCTCAGAGGTCAACGAAGAGCGACGCGTACGGGTCACCCCCCTCCGCCGTGAAGATTCTGGTGGATCTCCAGGGTCGCCGTGGACTTGTTGAGGGTGATGTAGTGCAGCCCGGGGGCGCCCTCGTCGAGCAGCCGCTCCGCTGCGGCGGTGGCGTACGCGACCCCGATGCGGTGCCCCTCGGCCGGATCGTCCCGGGCGGCTTCGAGCCGTTCGGCCAGCGCGACGGGGAAGCCCGCGTTGGACAGCTCGGCGAAGCGCCGGATCTGCCTCACGTCGGTGGCCGGCATGATCTCGGGGATGATCGGGGTGTCGCAGCCGGCCGCCGCGACTCGGTCCCGCAGCCGCAGGTAGTCCTCCACGTCGAAGAACATCTGGGTGATGGCGTAGTCGGCGCCGGCCCGGCACTTGGCGACGAAGTGCCGGATGTCGCTGTCCCAGTCCGGCGAGCGCGGGTGCCGCTCGGGGAAGGCCGCGACTCCGACGGTGAAGGCGCCCAGTTCCCGGACCAGTGAGACCAGCTCATGGGCGTACGCGAGACCTTCGGGATGGGCTGTCCAGGGAGCCCCGGGATTGCCTGGGGGGTCGCCGCGCAGGGCGAGCACGTCCTGTACGCCCGCGTCCGCGTACTGGCCGATGATGCGGCGCAGCTCGGAGACCGAGTGCCCCACGGCGGTCAGATGGGCGACCGGACGCAGTGTGGTCTCGGCGGCGATCCGCTGGGTGACCTCGACCGTGCGGTCACGGGAGGAGCCACCCGCGCCATAGGTGACCGAGACGAAGGTGGGGGCGAGGACCTCGATCCGGCGGATCGCCCGCCACAGGGTGCGGTTTCCCGTCTCCGTCCTGGGCGGGAAGAACTCGAAGGAGAACGACGGCAGCCCCGCGTTCAGGCGCTGTCGAAGGCTCCCGGCGGCGCGTGCGCCGGCAGTCGGAGCCGTGGTCGCGAGCTCGTGTGCGTACGCCGTCATGGCAGGTGCGCCAGGACCGGTTCCAGCGCGGCCGCTTCGCTGGACCCGTAGGCCTGGGTGATGCGCCGCAGCAGGTCGGCCGGCACGATCTTGTACTCCTGGGTGCCCACCGACTCAAGGACCAGGGTGGCCAGTGCGCAGCCCAGCCGGGTGGCCGTCACCGCCGGCAGCCTTCGTGCGACCGCGGCAAGGAACCCGGACCGGAACGCGTCTCCCACACCGGTCGGGTCTGCCGCGGCCGACGAGGGCAGCGCCGGTACGTGCCGCACTTCCCCGTCCGGCCCCCGCAACCGTGCTCCCTCGGCGCCGAGCGTGGTGATCCAGGTGCCGGTGCGGGCGAGGACCTCTTCCCGGGTCCAGCCGGTGCGTTTCAGCAGCAGGGCCTCCTCGTACGCGTTGGTGAACAGGAACCGGGCCCCGGTGACCAGCCGGCGCGTCGCCTCTCGGCCGAGCCGGGCGAGCTGTTGCGAGGGGTCTGCCGCGAAGGGGATGCCAAGCCGACGGCACTCCTCGGTGTGGCGCAGCATTGCCTCCGGGTCGTTGGGGGCGATCACCACCAGGTCCGGCGTCCCGATGCGTTCGGCCACGGCGGCCAGGGAGATGTGTCTGGCCTCGGCCATGGCGCCCGCGTAGAAGGTGGCGATCTGGTTTTGGTCGGCGTCGGTCGTGCACATGAACCGGGCCGTGTGCAGCGTCTCGCTCACGCGCACCGAGGCGGTGTCGACGCCGTTGTTCTCCAGCCATGCGGCGTAGTCGGCGAAGTCCTTGCCGGCCGCGCCGACGAGCACGGGGCTCAGTCCGAGCCGCGCGAGGCCCACCGCGATGTTGGCTGCCACACCACCTGCCCGTACCTCAAGGGTGTCGGCGAGGAAGGACAGCGAGACGTGGTCGAGCTGGTCGGGGATCAGCTGGTCCCGGAACCTGCCGGGAAAGACGGTCAGGTGGTCGGTGGCGATCGAACCGGTTACCGCGATGTGCACGTCGGTGTCTCCCGTGGAGTAGGGCGTGTGGTCACAGGCCGGCGGCTTGGCGCAGCGCGTTCACGCGGTCGGTGCGTTCCCAGGTGAAGTCGGGCAGTTCGCGGCCGAAGTGTCCGTAGGCGGCGGTCTGGGCGTAGATGGGGCGGAGCAGGTCGAGGTCGCGGATGATCGCGGCCGGGCGGAGGTCGAAGACCTCGGTGATGGCCCGTTCGATCCGGTCGGTCGCCACGAGGGCGGTGCCGAAGGTCTCCACGAACAGGCCGACCGGTTCGGCCTTGCCGATGGCGTAGGCGACCTGGACCTCGCAGCGCGAGGCGAGTCCGGCGGCGACGACGTTCTTGGCGACCCAGCGCATCGCATAGGCGGCCGAGCGGTCCACCTTGGACGGGTCCTTGCCGGAGAAGGCGCCGCCGCCGTGGCGGGCCATCCCGCCGTAGGTGTCGATGATGATCTTGCGGCCGGTCAGGCCCGCATCACCCATGGGGCCACCGATCTCGAAGCGGCCCGTCGGGTTCACCAGCAGGCGGTAGCCTTCCGTCTCCAGCTTGATGCCGTCCGTCGCGAGCTCCCGGAGCACGTGTTCGACGACGAACTCGCGGATGTCGGGAGTGAGCAGCTTCTCCAGGTCGATGTCGGCCGCGTGTTGGGAGGAGACGACGACCGTGTCGAGCCGCACGGGTCGGCTGCCCCGGTATTCGATGGTGACCTGGGTTTTGCCGTCGGGCCGCAGGTAGGGGATCGACCCGTCGCGCCGGGCCGCGGAGAGGCGCCGGGACAGGCGATGGGCGACTTCGATGGGGAGCGGCATCAGGTTCGGCGTCTCGTCCGTGGCGTAGCCGAACATCAGGCCCTGGTCTCCCGCGCCCTGCCGGTCCAGCTGGTCACCTCCCGCACCGGCCGCGGCGCTCCCGGCGCGCGCTTCGAAGGCGGTGTCCACTCCCCGTGCGATGTCCGGTGACTGGGCGCCGAGGGAGACGGAGACACCACATGAGGCTCCGTCGAAGCCCTTGGCCGAGGAGTCGTAGCCGATGCCCAGAACGGTCTCGCGGACGAGCTGCGCGATCGGGGCGTACGCCTTCGTCGTCACCTCGCCCGCGATGTGCACGAGGCCGGTGGTGATCAGCGTCTCGACTGCGACGCGGGAGGCGGGGTCCTCGCGCAGCAGCGCGTCGAGGATCGTGTCGCTGATCTGGTCGGCGATCTTGTCGGGGTGGCCCTCGGTCACGGACTCCGAGGTGAACAGGCGTCGGGACATCACAATTCCTCCGGCGTTTCGGGGTGCGGTGCGGGCGCGGAGAGGGCGCGGGCGACCAGCGCCCACGCGGCGCCGGTGTAGGTGGTGGGATCGAGCAGGGCGTCCAGTTCCTCCGCGGTGAGGTACGGGGCCACCTCGGGCAGTCCGCGCAGTACCTGTGCCGGCGGGCGGTGTTCCCGGTCGGCGGTGAGTGATGCCTCGGACACCAGTTCCTTGGCGCGGGCCCGGCCCAGGCGCGGGGCCAGGGCGGCCACCAGGCGTTCGGTGGCCACCTCACCGGTGAGTGCGAGGTTGCGCAGCATCCGCTGCGGATGAGGTGTCAGGCCCCGGGCGAGCTCGGCGGCCGTCCATGCGGCGCCCCCGGTCAGGCGCAGGCACTCGCGCAGCAACAGCCATTCGGCGTGCCACACTCCCGCCGAACGCTCGTCCTCCGCAACGAGACACTGGGTCAGCCCACTGGCCAGCGACGGAACTTGAAGCGCAGCGCTGCGGATCAGCGTGGACAGCACCGGATTGCGCTTGTGGGGCATGGCGGACGAGCTGCCCCGGCCGGCCACGTGGGGCTCGGAGGCCTCGCCGATCTCCGTCCGGGTCAGCACCAGCACATCGACGGCGAACTTGCCGAAGACTCCCGCCGTGAAGGCGAGGGCGGACGCGGAGTCGGCGACCGGGGTACGCAGCGCGTGCCACGGCAGCACCGGTCGGGCCAGCCCCGTCTCGGCGGCGAAAGCGTCGACGAGCCGGTCCGCGTATCCCTCGTCATCGCGGCCGCCCGTCGCCTCCTCGCCCGCGTACTCCAGGTAGCCGGCCAAGGTCCCCGCCGCCCCTCCCAGCGCGACCGGCAGCGAGGCGCGCACGGCCGCGACCCGCGCCGCGGCGTCCAGCACGAGCTGTCGCCAGCCCGCCGCCTTCAGCCCCAAGGTGGTGGGCACAGCGTGCAGGGCGAGGGTGCGGCCCGCCATGACGGTGTCGATGTGCTCCTCGGCGAGTACGGCCAGAGCCTCGGCGGTGCGCAGCAGATCGGCGCCGATCAGGCCCAGCGCCCGGCCGCACACGAGCATCGCGCCCGTGTCCAGTACGTCCTGGCTGGTCGAACCCCGGTGCACATATGCGGCAGCTGCCGGATCCTCGGCCGCCACCACGTCGGTCAGGGCGCGTACGAGGCCGACCACAGGGTTGGCGGTCTCCCGCGCGGCCACGGCCAGGGCCCGCAGATCGAGCCGTTCGGCCCGGGCGGCGGCGGTGATGGCCTCGGCGGCCGCCACCGGGACGGTGCCCAGCCGTGCCTGCGAACGGGCAAGCGCCGCCTCCGCGTCGAGCATGGCCTGCAGCCATGCCGTCTCGCCGACGGCCTCCTCCACAGGAGCGCCCACCCGTACCGGCGAAAGCAGTCCCGCGTCGAGACCTCCGTCGAAGTCCGGGGCCGGAGGCGTCATGTCCGCGCCTCGAACAGCTCGCTGCCCGGCCGCGCCGGGGCCCGGGAGACCCCCCGCGACGGATCGAGGGCCAGCAGGGCCCTGGCGATGGAGTCCGAGTCGCCGAGGGTCACCGAGTTCACGCCCGGCCTGATCCCGGCAGCGGTCACCCAGTGCACGGCCTCGGTGGGCACGCCGTAGGCAAAACGACGCGGATGTGTGCGGCCGCGCACGTCCACGGTCCGGTAGGGCCGCTGGGTGACGGCCAGGCCGCCCGACTCGTAGGTGGTGCCGCAGCTGCCCTCCAGCCGGTACGGGGTGACCTGGCCGGTGTGCAGCAGCTGGCGCAGCAGGGCGTCCCCGGTCCGCCGCAGATCGGGTTCCGGCAGCCGCGCCTCGATCAGTACGGTCGCCCGTACGGGCTCCGCCGCCACGCTCCTGGACCGGGCGGCGAACGCGGTGGTCGGGCCGTGGGAGTCGATGACGACCTCCATGTCGGGGCCGAGGACTTCGACCACCCCGGCCTCGATCAACGCGCGCAGCTCCTCGATGCGTGAGACGGGAGGCCCGATCGAGAGGAACGCGTTCAGCGGCGTGTACCAGCCCTGCAGGTCGTCACGGTAGGAGTTGCCCTCCAGTCCGCCGTGGTCGACGGCCATCCGTATCTCGTTGCGCAGGTCGCGCAGTACATCCAGGGCCGCCTTGAGCGGGCCGCTGACATTGCCGGCCGCGGCCTCACGCATGTCCTGTGCCAGGTAGTCGAGGAGCCAGCGGCGAAAGTGCGCCCGATCGGTGAACCGGGTGCGGCCGGTGGGCCGGGCGAGCGCCTCCCAGTCCCAGTGGACGGCCGTCTCGATGCCGTGTGCCTCCAGCAGTTCGCGCTCCGCGGCTCCGGCCGCCGCCAGGTAGGCCTCGGCGAAGGCCCGGACTTGAGCGGGGGCCCGACCGCGGGAGACGAGCAGCGTTTCGTAGTAGACGCTCTCCACCTCTTTGGCGATCAGCGGCCACAGGTGAGTGGAGAAGTGCACCCGCTCGCCGCGCCGCGTCCGGCGCCGCAGCACGCGGATCGCCTCCAGGTCCAGGAGTCTCGGCTGGTACCGGCCGTGGGCGCCCTTCTCGTTCTCGCCGCGCGCGTGGTACGGGATGCCGCGCCGCGACCCGGCGTAGACGCGCGGCTCCCGCCCGGACGGCAGGTAGACGAGCCGCCCCTCACGCCGGACGAAGGTGCCGCCCCGGCCCTGGGTGAGCAGCGCCATCTGGTCGAAGAAGTTCAGGCCCAGTCCCCGGATCAGCACGGGCCGGCCCGCCTTGACGAGGGAAAGGTCCAAGTCGGCCGGATTGGCCGGAAGGAAGTGCGTCAGCCCGTGCGCCGCCGCGGCCCGTGACCACTCGGCCTCCTTCACCGACGGCAGCCCCGGCACGTGGCCCTGGGCCAGCACGACCGCGTCCAGGCCCGCCAGGCGGGTCCCGTCCGCGAGGGTGAGCGTCTGCGGCCCCCCTGGCACGGGCCCGTCGTCCTCCAGCGCCACCGCGCGGGAGCGATGCTCGACGATGGCACAGTGGGCAGGCGCTTCCTCCTTCACTCTGCGGAAGACGTCTTTCAGATACCGCCCGTAGAAGGCCCGGGTCGGATACGCGTCCCGGCCCAGTCGGCGCGCCTCCGTCCGCGTCGCGTCGTCGAACGAGGCGGACTCGTCGGCCCGCACTACGGTGGCAGCCCACTCGTACAGGCTCGGTCCGGGCTCCACGGGCCCGTCCATCTCCACCGTTCCGTCGGTGAACACCGTCACTTGCGAGGCGACGGTGTTCATCAGCAGCAGCCGCGACTGTTCCGTGCGCCATACCCGGCCGGCCCCCGGCGGATACGGGTCCACGAGGTGGATGACGACCGAACCGTGCGAGGCGGACTTGCGTTCGTTCGCGCAGATCCGCTCCAGGACCGACAAGCCGCGGGGACCGGCCCCGACGACACAGACTTCCAGCACTGTGGTGCCGCTCATGCCGCCTCCCTCGCCCCGGACCGCCCCGAGCCGTTCAGTTGTGCCACGAGTTCGCCCGGGTGGGTGGGCAGCCTGTTGCCGCGCCAGGCCACATGCTGGTCGGGGCGGATCAGCACGAGGTCGCGCTCGTAGAGGTCCCGGGCATCCGGAACGTCGACGTCCAGCACGGTCAGCGGCATACCGAGTCCTGCGGCCGCCGCCTCCAGCGGCTTGCTGTCCGGAGCACCTCCACCGAGGCGCAGCAGGGTCCAGCCGCTGCCGAACCGGTCGAACAGCGAACTGCCCTGGCCGTGCCACTCGTCCAGCCAGAGGTGCGGTGCGCGGCCTCCGGGAACGCTGGAGGGGGTGTAGGTGCCCCAGGAGTCCGCCGGCGCGTCCCCGCCCTCGGCGACGATCGGCGAGCCGTCGTAGCGGGCCCCCAGCTGCACGCCGAGGGAGTGCGTGCGCTCCCCGTAGTCGCGCAGCAGGTCTCCCACCCGGGCCCGGTCCGCGTCTGCGGCCGGGCCGTGCTCCTCCAGCGACGGCGGGCGGTTGATGGAGCCGAGCCCCGCGTTCAGCTCGCGCGCCGCGGCGGTGTTGCGCAGGGCCACCGGACGCCTCTCCGTCTCGTATGTGCCGAGCAGCCCGGGCCCTCCCCAGCCCTGCAGGACGGCGGCCAGTTTCCACGCCAGGTTGGCGGCGTCGTCGATGCCCGTGTTCATCCCGAACCCGCCGTTGGGCGTGAACAGGTGCGCGGCGTCCCCGGCGAGCAGGACCCGGCCGATGGTGAAGCGCTGCGCCACCAGGGCCGCGCCCGGGGTCCACGGCCGGTTGCCGAGGACCTCGACGGGCAGCGGGGTGCCGGCCGCCCGGCGCACCAGGTCGGTGAGACGGCCGGTGTCGGTCTCGTCCGGGTCCAGGGAGCTGGTGAGCAGGAAGAACTCGTCCTCGCCGTTGAGTGCGATCAGGTTCATCACCAGCTCGCTGTTGAGCGCCCAGTAGCTCCAGGCGCGCGGGCCGGTCATGACGTCCTTGTGGAAGGTGGGCAGCCGCAGGTGGGCCGCGGTGGCCCGGCGGCCCAGGACCTCCTGGTCGAGTGAGCCGGGGCCTTCGTAGTGCACGCCCAGGGAGCGGCGTACGAAGCTGCGCCCGCCGTCGCACCCCACGGCGTACCGCGCCCTGGTGTGCCCGATCCGGCCGTCGGTGTCCTCGGTGCGCAGGATCACCTGGGCCCTGTCCTGCCGCAGGCCGGTGATGCTCCTGCCGAGTCGCAGGGTGATGTTCGGTCGGGTGCGGACATGCTCGTACAGGAACCGCTCGACGTACATCTGGTTGGCACGGTGGACCGGCTCCGGTGTCTGGTCCGTGGCCGGTGCCGCCGCCGTCTGCCGCATCCGCAGGCTCCGGGACGCCAGCGGCAGCCGGGCCAGCTCGTGTGCTCCGTAGCGGGTGAAGTAGGTGATGTCCGCGGGATGTCGGGCCGGAAGTCCGAGTCGGCGGATCGGCGCCGAGATTCCCAGGCGGCGGTAATGCTCCATGGTCCGGGCGTTGTGCGTGTTCCCGCGTGGTTCGCCGTACGGGTGGCACGCGGCGTCGAACACCGTGGAGCGCACACCGTGCCGGTCGAGGAAGAGCGCGAGCATCAGACCGACCGGTCCCCCGCCGACGATCGCGACGGGCGTGCGCGGGGAGGGGGCCTTCATCTAGCGCCGCCCCCTTGCGCCCGCACGCGTTGTCGAGGCCGTCACCGCGCAAGCGCGCGGGCGACGGCCGAGCGCGGTCAGCAGTGCCTCCTCAAGCTTCTCGGAGGGCTCGGCACACGTCGACAACTGACGCATTGCCACAAAACCGTCGGGGCGGACCAGGATCGCGCCGTTCTCGTCGTGGCCGCGCAGTCGCCGCCACTCCCCGTCGGCGTCGTACAGGTCCCCCTCGGCACCGACCGCGTACGCGTCGATCCGAACACCGTGGCGGCGCGCCAGCAGGTCGGCGGCCTCCACCCACACGTTGCCCCGCGCTCCGCACAACACCAGGAACGACCCGGGCGCCGCGTGCAGTTGGTGCGTGGCGACGCGCCTGCCGCCCTGGCGCAGCCAGGCATGCGGCAGCCGGCAGCCGGGCCGGGCGCTCTGCGGGTAGCGCAGGCCCAGCGGGTCCGCCGGCGAGGCCGGGGTTCCGTCGGGAGTGACGCAGCCGGAGCCGGCGTAGTCGTAACCCATTTCCAGGCCCAGGTGCGCGGTCGTGATGCGATTGGTGTCGAAGTACTCGCGCAGCACGGCCCGCCGGGTCTCGCCGTCCGGTGTGTCCGAGAAGAGTGCGGTCATCTGCGCGCGGTTCCACGCCGGGTGGGCCCCTTGCACCACACCGGTGCCGGCGGTGAACGCGATCTGGTTGAAGAGCGAGAACAGCGCGCGCTCCACGACGCGGACGGCAACGGGGCGCCGCTCGGGATCGTAGCTGTCCAGCAGGGCCTCGTCCGCCTGGCCTCCGAGGACCAGCGCCAGCTTCCACGCCAGGTTATGGGCGTCCTGGACCGCGGTGTTCAGCCCCAGCGCCCCCGAGGGCGGGTGCCGGTGCGCGGCGTCCCCGACCAGGAAGACCCGGCCCGAACGGAAGCGCTGAGCGATGGTGCCCTCCACCGGCCAGCGGCTGATGCTCTCGACCTCCATGGGATGGTCGTCCGGCAGTTTGAGCGTACCGCGCACCATCTTGACGATCGTCTCGTCGTCGAGCTCGGCGGCGCCCTGGGCGCCCGGCGGCCGCGAGAACATCAGCGTCCACTCCTCGGAGTGACGGCCCCAGCGGCGCGGTCCCATGGGCACCACCCCGCAGTGCTCCAGCGTGCCCTCGTCCGACAGGCTGGACACCCGGTTGACGACGGCGTCGTCGTACGGGATGAAAGACGAGAAGTCCGCCCGTACATGGAGGTTGATCCACTCGAGGAACGTCGGGGTGCCCTCCATCGGGACCCCTCGCAGTCGCCCGATCGTCTTGCCGCCGTCCGCGGCGATCACGTAGGAGCTGCGCACGCTGAAGGTGTCGCCGTTGTCGCGGTCCAGCACGGTCGCGGTGACCCCTGCCTCGTCCTCCGCGAGATCCAGCAGCTCGTGGTGGAAGAGCAGGCCGCCAGGCGCGCGCGCCTCGGCGTGACGGCGCAGCAGCGGTTCCAGCCACCGCTGGCCCAGATTGGCGTGCGGCTGCGCGGAAGCCCTCGCGTAGCGCTCGGCCAGCTCGCCGCCGCCGAACGCGCTCGTGCGGTGGAGCACCTTCCGGTCGTACGGCTCGTTCCCGCCGAGGCTGGACAGCCATACCATCGCCCCGCAGTTCTCGGGGGGCGCTCCCTCGCGGTAGATGTCCGCGGCCACCTTGAGGTGCTCGAATATCTCCATCGTCCTGGCGTTGAGGATGTGTGCCTTGGGCTGGACGGACGTCGAGGGATGTCGTTCCACCAGGAGCGATTCGATGCCGAGATCGGACAGTGCCAGGGAGGACGTGAGCCCGGAGCCTCCGCCGCCGACGATCAGCACGGGCACATGGCGGTCGGCCGCACCGGGCCGAGTGAATGCGTTCATCGTTCTTCCTTTGCCGGTGCGGCGACCAGCAGGCTGGTCTCCAGGGCGAGTTCGTGGACGTATTCCAGCCGGAGCCCGGCGTCGTCCAGCAGCGTCCGGTAGCCGTCGAGCGTGCGTTCCCTGCCGCCCGCGGCCATCAGGAGGTGCAGGTCCCACAGCAGCGGCAGCAGAGCCGTGCCCTCGGTGGGAATGACGCGCTCCACGATCAGCAGTCGGGCCGAGTCCGGCATCGCCGCCCGGATCGAGGACAGCAGCCGCACGCTGTGGGCGTCGTCCCAGTCCTGCAGGACCCGTGACAACAGGTAGACGTCGCCGTCCCCGGGTACCTTCTCGAAGGCGTCCCCGCCGACCGTGCGGTGCCGGCCGGGCCCTAGCGTGCTCATCAGGTGCTCCTCGGCGACCGGCACGACGTGCGGTAGGTCGAACAGCACCCCGTGCAGACCGGGGTGAGCGCGGAGGACCGTGGAGAGCAGCATGCCGCCGCCGCCCGCGACATCGACGACGGTGCGGGCGGACCCGAAGTCGTAGGCTTCGAGGACGTCATGGAAGAACACGTTTCCGGCGTTCATCGCCCGCTGGAACTTGGCGGCGGCCCGGGCATCGGCCGCCATGTGCCCGCGCAGCGTGGTGCCGAAGGCGTGCTCGAAGCCGGAGGTTCCGGTACGGACCGCGGGCACGACGGCGCCCCAGGCGCGGTGGAACTCCTCGCCGTAGATCACCGCCATGTCCCGCATCGAGCGCTCGTGGTGCGTGCGCAGCAGATCGCTCACGTCGGTCAGCCGGTAGCCCTCGGCGCCGCCGCCCGTGAAGACTCCCATGGCGGTCAGCAGGCGCATCAGGCGTTCGATGCCGTCCGTTCCGGAGCCGGTCGCCTCGGCCAGCTCCGCGGTCGTGGTACGGCCGGCGTGGATGTGGTCGGGAATGTCGAGTACGGCGGCCGCGTGGAGCGCCTGTGCCTGCCAGGCGCCGGTGAGGAGGTCCACCACGCGACGCGCGGGATGCCCGTCGGCCATGTGTCGGAGCCTTTCGGTGTCGGTTCGTTCTCGGAAGTCGTCGGTCCGCGGACCCGGCAGGCCGGGCCGGGGCTACTCGGAGTGCGCCGCGGCGGCCGGCGGCGCCGACCGGAGCGGCGCGGCGTGGTCATGCGCCACTCCGGGCCCGGCCGGCCGGCGCAGGATGTCGCCGTGCCGTTCGCGCAGTTCGCGCTTGAGGACCTTGCCGGTCGGCCCGACGGGGAGCCCCCCACGGTCCACCGCGACCACCAGCGCGGCGAGCGGGGCCAGCCCCTTGCGGACCAACGCCACATTGCACTGGTCGAGGAGGCAGTTCGGGGAGCGCTCCACCCCGTCGCGGAACAGCACCACGGCGACGGGCAGGGACTTCCCCGGGTGGGCCGGGTCGTCGACGGCGACGACAGCCGTGTCGAGCGCCTGCGTCGTCAGCAGGACCGACTCCTCCAGCGGGAGACTGTGGACGGTTCCCCCGGCGGTCCTGATCACGTCCGGCGTGCGGTCCAGGTGGTACCAGCGCCCGTCGGCGTCCCGCCGGACGACGTCGCCGGTCAGGAAGTAACCGTTGCGTACGGACTCCCGCCCCAGGGTCGGGTCGTCCCAGTAGCCCGGCGTCACGCTGGGCGTGCGCACGCCCAGCAGCCCCGGCTCACCGTCCGGCACCGGGTTGCCCTGCTCGTCGAGGACGGCCGCGTCACGCGCGACCTTGACGGGACGGCCGATGAGCCGGCCGTATTCGGCGGTCTCCGGGGTGTAGACGGTGCGGAAGAGGACCATGCCCATCTCGGAGGAGCCCAGTCCGTCGACGTACCGGGAGCCCGCCCGTCGTCGGCGCCCTTCCCGCCGGATGCCGAGCGAGGTCAGCGGGCGGATGTGCCGTTCGTGCGAGGCGTCCCCCATCCCGTTCCAGGAATGGATCGACTGCGCCGCGTACGGGGTGATGTGGGCAACGTCGATCTCGGCCAGGGTCAGCGGGAAGCCCAGGACGAACGTGGGGCGGAAACGGTTGATCGCCCGTGCCACCGATACCCCGTTCGCGCCGTCCAGGACCAGCGTGGGAATCCCCAACAGGAGCGCCATGCTCAGGTAGCTGATGCCCGCCGAGTGGCTGTGCGGCAGGGCGGTGAGCATGCGGTCGGAGCGCAGCGAGGGGAAGGTCCACAGCCGCTCCCGCTTGCCGTCGAAGAACGAGCTGTGCGTGAAGACGGGGGCCTTGGGCCGCCCGGTGGTCCCGGAGGAATGCGAGATCATCACCAGGTCGTCGCTCTGGTGCGCGTGGGGGAACCCGGGCATCACGCCCGAGGGGCGCCGTGCGGTCTCGTCGAGCCGGCGGATGTCCTCGGTCAGGATGTTCTTGTGCGAGGCGCCGCCGCTCCTGTCCCAGACGCCGGCGCACCCTGCCAGCAGGTCGCCGTCTGCGACCAGGACCGTCGTGCGTGTGCGTCGGAAGTATTCGGCGGCGGTCTCCGTGGCCATGTTGGGATTGCAGTGCACGGCGACCGCACCGAGGCTGGTGATGGCGATGTGGTGCAGCAGGCCGTACAGGCCGTTGCGGGTGTAGACACCGACGTGCGTCTGGGGCAGCACGCCGTGGGTGCGGTACCAATGCGCGTATCGGATCACGATGATCCGTATGTCGTTGAGGGAGTACGCGGGCAGTTCACCCTCATCCCAGGTCTCGGATGTGACATCGGGATGGAAGAGCAGCGGTCGGTCCCGGTCGGTGGCGACCTGCCAGGCGTGCCAGAAGAAGTTGCCGGCGCCCAGCCGCGGGTCGAGCGTCAAACGCAGGCGCTGTGCGGCAGACCGCTGGGTCCTGAAAATGTGCATGACTGTGCCTCTCTCATCCTTCGGCGGTCGATGGCGGTGCCCTGGAGGTCGCGGTCGCCGCCTTCGGTCGGGCGGCCGCTCGGCGAGGGCCGCGCGCGTGAAGGGGAGCGCCGGGCGCGTGAAGGGGAGCCGGCGCGTGAGGGGGAGCGTCGCGCCGCTGCGTTGACACACCGCGGGACGCGTGGCCGGTCTCGTCGCTGTGGACCGGGCAGGAGGACTCGGCAAGGGCCGTGCGCGCCGAACGCCTTTGGCTACGGGTGGTCCACACCTGCGTACCGGAGGGACCCATCGGCCGGCCGCCGATCACACTCACCGCCCGTGTCCTCCCCGGCCCCGTCCCGGCGGAGGCGACCTGTTCCTCGGGGCTCAGCGGCGGGAGCGGTACCCGGCGGGTCCTTGGGGCCGCACACCGGATGCCCGCTCCCGCCGCGGACTCACTTCTCCAGGCAGAATTCGCTGATCGGGTAGCCCACGTGCCGGTCTTCGACGGGCAGGTAGCCGAGCACCTTGTCTCCGGGCTTCAGCTCGGTGCTGTTGAGCACCGTGCCGCCCGGGCCGAGCACCCGTACGTGCCAGTCGTCCTGGAGGATCAGATTGGCGGTGCGTCCGCCGGGACCCACGGCATCGATCGAGATCAGCGGGCGGCTCTCGATCTTGACGCGGCCGACGGTGACCAGCCGGGTCTTGCCGTGGATGTCCACCGCGGTGATCTTGATGCCGGCCTTGAGCTCACTCAGGTAGTTGGTCCGCTCGTTCTGGCCGAGCGTGTACGAGTGAATGGCTCCGGCGTTGACCCGGAAGGGGCGAGTGGGCATGTACGGCAGGGGATGCGTTTCACTGACGCACAGGATCATCCCCTTGGAGGTTGATCCGACCAGGATGCCCTCGTCCTCGCGGAAGTACGTGGCGGTGTCCACACACGCCCGGTCGCCCATGCCCACGTGCGCGGTGGCGGTGATCTCGAGCTCGACGAGCTCCACGTCCGCGACGCCCGCCTCGGCGGCACGCCGCAGGGCGGTGGCGTCACCGACGGCGGCCGGCGCCATCAGTACACCGTCCGAACCGAGTTCCAGAACCCCGAAGATGATCTCTGCCTCCTCCACGTCCTGGGCGACGGTGACCAGGCTGCCCTCGGCTTTGGCCCCGGCGGCGATCACTATCTCCAGCGGGATCTTGGTCGGGTCGCGGAAGTACAACACGCTCCATCGGTCGGTCCGGGCCGACTGACAGGCATCCTCCAGAGTGTCCGCGTCGATGATCTCGACGTACCGGCCGAACTCCACCTCTGGGTGGCGCAGCGCCAGTTCGGCAGGATCGCCGTGCTTGGCCGGTTCGACGATGACGACGTCGGCGGATCCGAAGTCCTCGGGGAGCGTCTGCCCCTGGGGGAAGAGAACCTTGCGAACGGTAGGGGGTAAGCCGGCGAGGTCGGCGACGTCGTCGGTGAGGATGCCGTCCACACGCGCGTGGATCGACTCCTCCACGACCGCGTCCTTCGCCGATCCGACCGAACGGATGTCAATCCAGCTGAGCTTCACAGAACACCTGCCATTCGCGAGGAAGAGGTGGAAACGAGGGGGCGGCCGGAGCCGTGCAGGATCTCGGCCAGCTCCAGGACGGTCGCGCGGGGGTCGGGGGAGCCGAACACCCGTCGTCCGACCGCCAGTCCGCTGCAGCCGACGGAGAGCGCCGAGGCCGCGAAATCGGCGAGGCTCACAGTGCCGTCGCCGCCGCCTGCCACGATGATCGGTAGGGGCGAACTCTCGACGACGTCGGCCATGCGCTCGGCCGGCGCGGCGAACACCGTCTTGACGATGTCCACGCCGAGGTCGGCGGCGATGTTGACGACGTGGGAGAGGAGTACGGGATCGTAGGGGTCGGTGACCCGGGGGCCGCGCGGATAGATCATGGCCAGCAGCGGCATGCCCCAGCGGTCGCAGGCGGCCGCGACCGCGCCCAGGTCCGCCAGTTGTTCGGCTTCGGTGTCCGAGCCGATGTTCACGTGCACACTCACCGCGTCGGCGCCGAGTCGAATGGCGTCCTCGACGTCCCCGACCAGCACCTTCGCGTTGACGTCCGGACCGTGGGCGGTGCTGGCGCTCAGGTGTACCAGCACGGAACAGCCCGCCAGGGTTTCGGGATCGATCGCCCGCGCCCGGCCCTTGTGGACGACGATGCCGTCGGCGCCGCCGGCGACGACGTCGCGGATCAGTGCGTCGAACGCACCGGCGGTGGTGATCGGGCCGTCGGATACCGAGTGGTCGAGCGGGACGAAGAGGTAGCGTCCGTCGCCATGGCCGGACAGCCTGGCCAGTCGCAGTGATTTTCCGGTGGAGGACGTTCTCGTCATCGGGCACTCCCTTGTGCGACAGATGCGGCATGGTACGGCCGGACCAGTGGTCGGCCGGTCGGTCCTACGCCTTCTTGCGGACGAGCGTCACTCCGTCGCCGATCGACAGGATGACCGCCTCCACGCGCGGGTCCGCGGCAACGTGCGCGTTGAACTCGCGCATCGTGGCGCCCTCGCCCTCGGGGTCGTCGACCACGGTCGAGAACCACAGGACGTTGTCGACGAGGATCGCGCCGCCGGGGCGCATGCGCGGTACGAGTTCCTCGTAGTACGCGACGTAGCTCTGCTTGTCCGCGTCGATGAACGCCAGGTCCCAGTCGGGATCCGCCGGTAGGGAGCGCAGCGTGTCCAGGGCCGGACCGAGACGCAGCTCGATCCGGTCGGCGACGCCGGCCTCCTTCCAGGCATCCTGCGCGATGGCCGTCCACTCCTCGTTCACGTCGCAGGTGAGGAGGTGACCGTCGCCGGGGAGCCCTTTGGCGATGCTCATCGCCGAGTAGCCGGTGAATGTGCCAATCTCGATGGCCTTGCGCGCCGACATCAGCTGCGTGAGAAGCGTGAAGAACGTGCCCTGTGGAGTTCCTATCTGCATGCGCGAACGTTCACCGACCGTGGCTGTTCTGTTCATCAGGCTGCGCTGCGCATCATCGACCGGAAGACTGTTCTCGACGATGTATTCGTACAGTGCCTCGGGTACCAATTTCGGCCTCATGGGAGGAGCCTCGCAGCGTCCGCACCAGAACCGCCACAGAAACAATACAGAGAACGGGAACCATGACTTCCGAGCAATCGCCGAAAAGGAGGGGGCGGCAAAAGCCGCCCCCTCCTTTTCGGGTGCCGGGATACCCGGGCATCCGACCCGCTGCCCGCCTGTCGCCGGGCCGTCAGTAGTGCCAGGCCGCCACCTCGTCGGGCAGCGGCTCCAGCTCGGCGATCTCACTGGGCTTGCGGTCCATGTACTCCGGATTGCAGCCTTGATAGCCGAGCAGCCGGGCCACCGGCGCAAGCGCACCGAACAGCAGGCGCTGTACCGGCCAGGCCGGGGATGTGAAGCGCAGGACGTCCTCGAACTCCAAGGTGGTGACCGCCTGCTGGAGCAGGTGCGGCATACCCTCCGGCGAGGTCTTGCCGTCCTGCGCGAGACCGAACAGCTGGCGCAGTACCAGCTGTTCGAAGCGGTCCGCCCCACCCCGCAGCTCGCATATGTGGCGGGACTCGTCCCCGCCCGCGTTCCACCAGCGGTGCTTGACGCCGGCCGGGATCAGAATGCTCTGTCCCGACCGGTCCAACACCACCTCGCGCCCGTCGATCGAGAAGGCGACGCGCCCGCGGACCAGCGTGAACCGTTCCTCACTCCGGGGGTGGACATGTGATCCGGACACGGCTCCGCCCGGTTGCACATACACGTCCATGACCGTTCGCCGCCCGCCCGTCTCCGCAGCGGGTGTTCTGATCACCACACGTTCCCGGCACCGTGGGTTCTCGTAGACCTCTCCCTGGCTGACGGCCATGCCGGACCTCCCCTTCATGACGACGAGCCCGTCGCCCTCGACAGTTCAGAGTCGCGCACCGCCGCTCACATCGATGACCTGACCGGTGATCCAGCGGGCCTCGTCGGACGCCAGGAAGGCCACGACGTCGGCGACGTCGGCCGGCTGTCCCACCCTGCCCAGGGCGGCCTGTTCGGAGACGAGCCGCGCCGCTTCGGAGTTCCCGCGCAGCCAGCCCGCGTTGACGTCGGTGTCCAACGTTCCGGGCGATACCGCGTTCACCGTGATGCCGCGCCCACCGAGTTCCTGCGCGGCGGTGAGCGTCAGCGTGTCCATCGCCCCCTTGGTCAGACCGTAGGCCACGACTTGAGGGAATGCCATACGTGTGACGGCTGAGGACACATTAATGATGCGGGCGCCGGCGCGCAATCTCTGGAGCCCATGCTGGATCAGAAAGAACGGAGTTCTTATGTTGACCGCGAACATGCGCTCGTAGTCTTCCGGTTTCGTCTCGGCGAGCGTCGCCTGAACGGACGTTGCCGCATTATTCACCAGGATGTCGACTCCTGGTTCGGAGCGCAACGCGGCGATTCCCTTGTCGAATCCCGCCCACAGCTGCTCGGCGGCGTCCGGCGCGGAGAATTCGGCCTGGACCGCGAATGCCGTGCCACCCGCCGCGCGGATGCCGTCGACCACCTCGCTGGCCGCGTCCGCAGCCGACGCGTAGTGCACCGCCACGAGGGCCCCCTCCGCCGCCAGCCGCTCGGCCGTCGCCCGGCCGACCCCCCGGCTGGCTCCGGTGACCACCGCCACCTTGCC
This sequence comes from Streptomyces sp. NPDC003038, assembly GCF_040611115.1. Classification (NCBI taxonomy): domain Bacteria; kingdom Bacillati; phylum Actinomycetota; class Actinomycetes; order Kitasatosporales; family Streptomycetaceae; genus Streptomyces; species Streptomyces sp. NPDC003038. Next base: position 22,453 of record NZ_JBEXNN010000019.1, on the reverse strand, counting down.
GTCCAACCCCCTCATCACGCACCGCCCTTGGCATCGGCGCCGGCCGTGCGGCCCCGGCCCAGGAACAGCCACACGAGGGCCGCGGACGCCAGCAGGAACAGGGCGTTGACCAGCACACCCGCCTGCAGCCCACCCAGCACGGCATCGGTCGCCGAGCCCGTTTTCTCCAGTGCGGAGGTCCGCGCCGAGATCACGGCGCTCACCACCGGGATGCCGAGCGTGATCGCGATCTGCATGCTCATCGTGGTCAGGCCGTTGGCCAGACCCTGTTCCTCGTCCGGCAGCCCCGAGGTTGCCGTCACCATGTACGACACCAGGCTGTACGCGTGGCCGAAGAAGCCGACAGCCAGCGCGACGAGGACCAGCACCACACCCGCGTTGCCGTCGTTCAGCCACAGCAGCACCGCGTACCCGACGGACTGGACCACCAGCGACAGGGCCAGCACCGCGGGGGCTCCGATCCGGGCCAGCAGTCGCGGCGCGATCGTGCCGCCGATGATGGTGAGGATGCCGGGCAGACCGATCACCACACCCGTGGTGAAGGCGGAGAAACCCAGTACCTTCTGCATGTACAGCGTCGTGGTGAACGAGATCGCGGTCGCCATGGCGATGGAGGCGAAGCCGCCGAAGTTGCCCCAGCGGACGGTACGCCTCTTCAGCACCCGGACCGGGGCGAGCGGGTTCGGGCTCTTCAGCTCGATGAACCAGAAGGCCACCAGCAGCACGACGGCTGCCGCCAGCCAGATGTACACACTCGGCTCAGCCCAGCCCTGGTGGCCGGCCGTCGTGATGCCGAAGACCAGCGCGAGCAGACCGCCGGAGACGGTGACCGCACCGGGCACGTCAAGCCGGGTGCGTCCGTCCGCCCGGCCCTGGCTCTCGGGAAGGACCATGAGGGTGCCGATCAGCACGAGCAGGGCCACCGGCACATTGATGAGGAAGGACCAGCGCCAGCTGAACAGTTCGGTCAGCGCGCCACCGAGCAGGGCGCCGGCACTGAACCCGCCGCCCAGCAGGGCGCCGTTCAGCCCCAGCGCCCGCTGCCGGAGCGGCCCTTCGGGGAACGTCGTGGTCAGCAGGGAAAGCGCGGAGGGCACCGAGATGGCCGTCGCCACACCCTGCGCCACGCGAGCGGCCACGAGCACCGTGGAAGACTGCGCCAGCCCACCCACGAGCGAGGCGGCGGCGAGCAGCACGATGCCCAGCAGGAACATCTTGCGCCGCCCGAACAAGTCGCCGATGCGGCCGAACAGCAAGGTGAACCCCGCCGCGGGCAGGGCGAACCCCGTGGTGATCCACTGCAGGCTGTCCAGGGAGAAGCCCAGCGAGTCACCGATCACCGGCATGGAGACGGTCAAGATGGAGAAATCGGCGGCGAGCATGAACTGGGCGCCCAGCAGTACCGCCAAGGCCAGTTTCTGCTGACCCGTCATGCGTTCCGGCGCAGCCGCTGACGCGGCTCGTGCGCCTGTCATCTCCTCCAGGTCGGACATTGCTTTCCCTTCACTTCGTGAGCCAGTTTCCTGGCCTGCGGAAGGTGGAACACCGGTCGTCCCACTCGGGTTGCACCGGAGACGGACCCGGACGCCCGTGCAACCCTCCGGCACACCGTGGTGTTCTGATCAGTGATGGAAGACATGGCCGAGCAGGTGACCGAGCGCCTGGCGATGGACCTCGACGACGGCTTCACGGAGCTGGTGCGGGTCCACGCCACGGCGGTCCGTGCGTTCCTGTTCCGGGTCACCGGATCCGCCACGGAAGCGGACGACCTGGGGCAGGACACGTTCCTGCGCGCTTACACGGCGCTGCAGGGCTACTCCCCCCAGCGGCGCCGCGACCTGCGGCCGAGAGCCTGGCTGATGACCATCGCAGCCAACACCTGGCGCAACCACGTCCGTACCAGCGTGCGCCGCCCGGTGTCCGCCACGGCCGTCGAGGACGCTTGCCAGGCCTGGCCGGACGGCAGTCCCGGCCCGGAGGAGCGTGCCTCGACGGCCGAGGACCGCCGACGCCTGGTAGCGGCTCTGACCGAGTTACCGGAGAACCCCCGGGTCGCGGTCGTGCTCCGACACGTCGTCGGTCTGAGTTACGTGGAGATAGCCGAGACCCAGGGATGCCCCGTCGGAACGGTAAAGGCGCAGGTGTCGCGTGGTATCGGTAGCCTTCGTCAGCTGATGGAGGCCGACCCGCCCACGAGGGAGGTGTTGAAGTGAGTACGAACGACGAGGGCTCCCCCTCCTCGCAGCACGATTTGGAGAGAGCGCTGGCCGATCTCACCACTCCCGCTCCGGTGGACTTCGGGCTCCGGGTGCTGCGGCACGTGGGCGTCTCCCGGGACCGCTACGACCAGTACGTGCGCATGGAGACGGATGCCGGGGGCCTCTATGTGGCCTTCAGCCCCTCGGCCATCACCGGCTCCACGCTGGAGACGATGGTCGTCAGCGCCGAGATGTTCGAGGAGGTCCACTGGTGCCGGACCCGGCGGACGGCGGTCCGCGCCATGACCCCCTTCCCGGGCCTGCGCCCCGCCCTGCGCACCGGCAGGGCGAAGTCCCTGCCGATCGACGTGGGCGGCCTGGAAGAGCGACAGCGCACCGTGCTGGATGCCGTACGGACCGTTCCCCGAGGACAGCTTCGCCCGATCAGCTGGATCGCCCGCGAGGCCGGTGTCGCAACCGACGCCGAAGCAGTGGTCCTCGGCGCACTGACCGCCAATCCGGCGACGCTGCTCATCCCCTGCCACCGGATCACGTATGAGGACGGCTCGCCCTGTGACGCCGCGTACCTGCCCGGCACCGGCCGCGCGCTGCGGGCAGCCGAGAGCATCGACATGGAACGGCTCGCCGCGCTGGCGCAGCGGGGAGCGGTTCTCCTGGGCAGCGACACCACCCACATCTACTGCCATCCCACCTGTGCTCACGCCCGCCGCATCACCCCGCCGCACCAGCGGCCGTTCCCCAGCGCCTCCGAGGCCCGCCGGGCGGGCTACCGCGCCTGCCGCAGCTGCAGGCCCGTCACCGCCTGAAGTACACGCGCCCCACACCACCGGAAGGACCACACCCATGCCCCCCGCCGATCCGCTCCGTACGGACGGCGCCGCCATCGTCAGCCATCCGACCCCGCTCGGCACGCTGACCCTGGCGGCGACCGACGATGCTCTCGTGTACTGCGCCTACGACACGCCGGGGGCCGTCCGCGCTCGCCTGGCCGCGCTCGCGCCGGCCTCGGATCCGGGTACCGCGGCTCCGCCCCGGGAGGTCATCCTCGACCAGGCCCGTAAGCAGCTCGACGCGTACCTCGGCGGAAGGCTGCGGGAGTTCTCGCTCCCCCTGGACCTGCGCCTGGCCACCCCCTTCGCCCGCGAGACCGTCTCGGCGCTGACGGACTTCGTCCCGTACGGCACCACCGGCACCTACGGAGACCTTGCCCGGCACCTCGGGCGCCCCGGGGCCGCCAGGGCGGTCGGCACGGCGCTGGGCTCCAACCCCCTGTGCGTCGTCGTCCCCTGCCACCGCATCGTCGGGGCCTCGGGCCGCTTCACCGGGTACGCGGGCGGAGCCGCGGCCAAGCAGTACCTGCTCGATCTGGAGGCCGGCTGACGCCGGCGCCAGCGGCCTTGAGGCCGCCCATGAGCGAGGCCGGCGGCCACATCCCCCGCGTCGTCGGCCTCCCTGCCGGCCGCCGCCCGCGCAGACGCGCGGGCGGCGGCCGGCGCCCTGATGCAACCCTTCTCCACGCTCCGGTGTTCGGCTCTGTGGGACCGGTCCCGACACGTGAGGAGTGTGCATCCGTCATGCGCGACATACTCGATGGCACGTCTGGTTGGTGGGGAGAGGAACTGCTCGCGCAGCACCCCCCGGACAGCGTCTGGGCCCAGGCCGGCCACGAGGTGACCTACAAACACCTGCGCACCCAGACGCTCAGGCTCCAAGGACTGTTCCAAGCCCACGGCATTCGGCCCGGCGCCACCGTGGCCCTGCACGGCACCCCCAGCTTTTCCCAGTTGTGGTCGGTATTCGCCCTGTGGTCGATCGGCGCCCAGGTCATGCTGATGGGCCGGGAGATACGCGGCCGCGAGCTCGGCCGGCTCCTCGATCGCTGCCGGCCGCAGTTCTACGTTTCCTTCGGCTCGGCCGGTCACCCTCTGCGCACCTTCCACGACGAGTGCGAAATCCTCGTGCTCCGCATGCGCGGGGGCACCCGAGCCACCACCGACCACTGCCTGGTCCACTTCACCTCCGGCAGTACCGGGTTCGCCAAGCCCGTCGGACGCACAGAACCGTCCCTGCTCGCCGAACTCGATGTCTTCCGCCGCATCGGCGGCATGCCGGAGGCCGGCTCGCGCGTGCTTGTCCTCGGCTCGATCGCGCACTCCTTCAACCTGGTCGGCGGCCTGCTGCACAACATGAACGTCGGTGCCACCACCGTCTTCCCGACCCGCAACGGCCGACCGGCCGCGCTCCGCACCGCCATCCGCTCAGGAGCCGACACCATCCTCGGCACGACCGGGCACTTCACGGAACTCGCCCTTGCGGAGCGCCCGGTGCGGATACCGAGCCTGCACCGCGCGATCTCTGGCGGTGACCGGCTCGACGACCGGGTGCACGCCCGGTTCACGCAGCGCTACGGAGTACGCATCGGCCAGGCGTACGGCACCACAGAGACCGGCATCGTGGCCGCCGACCCCACGGGCTGGTACGGCCCGGGCACGGTGGGGATGGTCGTTCCGGGAGCGCAGGTGCGCCTCGTGGGCGGCGAGCTGCAGGTGCGCCTGGCGCGCAACCCCTACCTCGCCGAGGAATCGCCGCCAGGGCGCTTCCTCGCCGACGGGCCCTCAGACGGCCCCGGCTGGCTGTGCACCCGCGACCGGGCCGTGTTCGATCCGGGCAGCGGCGCCTTGCGGATCCTCGGCCGGATCGACCCCTTCGCGGACCGGAACAGCCTGACCCGGGGACCCGACCGCGTCCTGCTGCTGGACCGGACGGCCGAGCGCGCCCTCACCCGCAGCGGACGTCCCTGTGAGTGAGCCACACCCCCATCGACGGCAACCGGTGAACCACGAAGGGTGTTCTTCTCGTCAGAGGAGTCCATTCCGTTCGTGACCTGGAGGCCTGGTGACGATGCCAGTTCGAGGAAGAGGACCGCGGTCGACGAAGCCGCCGGCCCCCTACACCACCGGCGTCATCGTGCCCGCCGACGGGGGACACGGGGCTGTCTGGTCGAGATCACAGGCGTTGAGGATTCGGTGCTGCAACTGCTGTAGCGGGGCGCCGGGTTCGATACCCAGTTCCGAGACCAGATTCAGCCGCAGCCGACTGAATACCTGTAGCGCCCGCGCCCGGGACCCGGTGATGTCCAAAACACGCATGTACTGGTAGTGCAACCCCTCGTGGAGAGGGTTTTCGGACACCGACACCGCCAGGTCGGAAAGAGCTTCGTGATAGTGGCCCACGTTGATTCGGGCCTCCGAGAGAATCTCTATAACTCCCAGCCTGGATTCCTCCAGCTGCAGCCTTTGAGATTCGAGAACAGGTCCGGTCAAGGTATCCACGAATGCAGGCCCGCGCCAGATGGCGAGGGCCCGCGATAATAAGTCGATGCCCTCGGCCAAAGCGCCCTCACGTATGGCTTTTCGACCACTGTCCGCCAGTTCCAGATAAAATCGGTAATCAAATTGCCCGGCCCCGTCATTGAAGGTGTATCCGCCCGGCCGCGTGATGAGCAGCTCGCGGGCCACCACCCGTACGGGAACCCTGGCGACCTGGGATAACACCTTGCGCGACTGCAACGCGTACGTCTGGATGTTCCGCAATGCGCTCACGGGCGGAGAGTCGCCCCACACTTCCCGGACCAGGGAGGAGACGGGAATTATCCTGCCTGAGTTTGCCAGCAGAAGGGCAAGGACGGTGCGAGGCTTCGGGGCCAGTTCGATGTATTCAGTCGGCGCTTCGGTCGATATGAGAAGAGGGCCTAATACTCCGAATTCCATTCAGACTCCAAGGCAAGCCATCGCAAGTCGCCGAATGTGCGCCAGGACCGTTCGAGGGGGTGGCGGTGAATGTGGACAAAATCGACTTGTGCGACTTGTCGGATGCTAAAACATCCTACATCAAGCCAACAACGCACTGTCAAGCAGTGGCCGACAATCATCCGTGCCTCAAAAAAATTGGTTGCAATTCTTCTGCGGAGCACGAAAACAGCCCTCCCCGCGTTGTCACCGGCCGGCGGGCCACATGTCGGCAGGGGGGAACTCATGGGCGTGCGGGCGCCGGCCTCCGCACCCGGTTCGACTGGTGTTGCAGTGATAGGGTCGTGTGCTTCATACCAGTCGATGGAGACCTCCGCGACGCTAACCCTGGACGTCCGTTCGAGTCAACCGGTGTTGGACGCCGCGACCACACGGACCGCATCTCAGTACGCGGGTAAGGTTCGCGTTCGATGATGGAGGCGCGGCGCATGACCAACTCTGAGAGCAGGCCTGCCAACAGCCTGTCCCACAAGTTGAACCACTTGTTCACCAGCACGACCCCCGCTGGTCGCGGCCCTTACACAGCCGAGGAAGTCGCACGTGCGATCACCGCGGCCGGTGTCCCCATTTCCGGCAGCTACATCTGGCTGCTGCGCAAGGGCCAGCGCGACAACCCGACCCTGCGGCACGTGGAAGGCCTGGCCAGGTTCTTCGGCGTTCCACCCGCCTACTTCTTCGACGACCAGGTGACCGAAACGGTCAATGCCGAGCTGGCCCTTCTCATGGCCATGCGGGATGCCCAGGTCCAGCGGGTCGCCCTGCGGACGGCCGGGCTCTCACAGCGGAGCCTGCGGTCCATCAACGAAGTGATCGAACGCGTCCGCGAGCTGGAGGGACTCTCCGAGAACCCGCTGGAAGGGCACGATGAACCCGGCGACCGCTGAAGAGAAATCACCCCTCCGGGAACCCTTGACAGATGCCGGACTGGCTCAAACCTGCTTGTAGTGCCGCAGAACGCTGTGCTGAGATGAAGTCCTTGACGATCGCTCAGGGAGCTCAGGATGAACGCCAGCACAGCACCCGCTACCGACGCTCCGTGATCGTAGTGCGCTGGCGATCAAGACCCGGTGCCCCGTTCTCCGACCCCCTGAATGAACGCTGCCAGGAGCGTGTCCGCAGCCTCGGCCTGCCGCCCGGCAAGAACCTGACGATCGGTGAGATCTGCGAGCACATCAGCGGTCTGCGCGAGCGACCGGTACAGGTCGTTTCCATCGCTCTTCCTCCCGCCGGCCCACATGGGCTGTGGGTGTCCACCGAGACCAGCGATTACATCTTCGCGGAAGAACGGCTCGTTCCCGTTCACCAGCAGCAAGTGATCCTCCATGAGATCGGCCATGTCGTGTGCGACCACGAGGCCTCGCCCGTCCTGACGACGGAGGCCTCGCGGCTACTGCTGCCCTCACTCGACCCGGGGCTGGTACGTCGCGTCATGGGCCGCGACCACGGCGACTCCGAGGCCGAGATCGAGGCCGAGATGGTGGGCTCGCTGATCGGCCGGCTCATCAGCACATGGAAGGTGCAGCGCACGTGGGAGGTGCCGCCCGAAGCCCAGGCGATCGCCGAGAGACTGGCCTCCCTCGAATCGCCAAGGTCCGGGAGGCGCATTGAATAGCCTGCTCTATCCTCTCTGTTCGGCTGTGGCTCTGCTCGCGCTGCTCTACAAGGCGCGAGTCCTGAGGACGGATCGCTCGGTCCCGCAGGTCGCCCTAGTCGCCAACTTCTTCTTTCTCTTCGTCATCTTCACCGTCTCCACACCGTCCGTGTGGGTGGCCGCCAGTGAACTCGTCGGGATCGAGAACTTCTCAGGGCTCTTGACCCAGAGTTGCGTCGTCATCATGACCGCCTGCCAGCAGCTGGTGCTTCTCCACTTCAGCTACGGACCAAAGATCGCGCGGCGCAAGGCGATACCCCGGGTCCTGGCCCTGGGGCTGGTGCTGGTCACGATGGCGGTGCTGTTCTTCGGGGCGGCGGCCGGCGGCGAGGCGCCGAACGACTTCGCCGTCACCCGCGCGCAGTTCACACCGGCCTACCTTGCTGTCTACCTTGCCGCTTTCACAGCGAACCAGGTGGAGATCGGCGTGATGGGCTGGCGATATTCCAAGATCGCACCGTCCCCATGGCTGCGTCGCGGACTGCGCATGGTGGCCTCCACCCTTCCCTTCGCGCTCATCTACACGGGCGTGCGAACCGCCGACATCGTCGCGGCGCAGCTCGGATCGACCGGGCGCCCGTGGGAGCCGGCCGCACAGCTGGGCGTGGCCATCGCCGTCATTGTCCAGACCATCGGGTGGATCCTGCCCGACTGGGGCCCGCACATCACGTCCCTGCGGGACCGGCTGAGGTATCGACGCGCCTTCCGCGTCCTGAACTCCCTCCACCGCAACCTCACCGAGCAGGTGCCGGAGCCGGTCATCCCCGTCACCCCCGCCCTGGACCTGCGGACCCGCCTTTACCGCATGGTGATCGAGATCCGCGATGCCCAGTGGGCCCTGCGTACATGGATGGATGCGGACATCGCCCGTATCGCCCGTCAGGAGGCCGAACAGGCCGGCTTGCGGGGTGAAAAGTTGGCGGCCGTGGTGGAAGCCGCGCAGCTCAGGGGCGCAATCGAGGCCAAGCGCCGCAACCACCCGCCCAAGCGGCCGCCGGAGACGCCCATGGCCGCCGCACCCGGTGACCTCGCCGCCGAACTCGTCTTCCAGCAAAGACTGGCCCGGGCCATGTCCTCGCCCATCGCCGGACGATCCGCCGACCGCACCTCAGCCTCAAGCACACCACGCAAGGGACCCGCATGCCCCTGAAAACCGGAGCGACAGCACTCCCCCGTCCGTTCGAAGGCTCGTTCCAGGCCGATCCGTACAAGGTCTACGCCCAGCTGCGCGAGGCCGGATCCGTGCACCGCGTCGCGCTGCCGGATGGCTCGCCGGTGTGGCTGGTGACCCATGAAGCCGATGTCCGACAGGGGCTCGTCGACCCGCGCCTGTCCGTCAACAAGAGGCACTCCGGATCCGGTTTCAAGGGCTTCTCCCTGCCTCCGGCGCTGGACGCGAACCTGCTGAACATCGACGCGGACGACCACCTGCGGCTGCGCCGGCTCGTGTCCCAGGGATTCACCCCCCGCCGCGTCCAGGCTCTGCGCAGTTGCGTCCAGGCCGCGGTGGACACCCTCGTCGACCAGCTCGCCGAGCGCGTGGAAGCCGACGGCCGGGCCGACGTGGTCACGAAGTTCGCGCGCCCTCTGCCCCTGAAGGTCATCGGCGATCTCCTCGCCGTACCCGGGGGGGGGAGCAGGCACAGTTCTCCGAATGGGTTGCCACCATGCTCGCGCCGGCCTCCCGCGAGGAGCTCACGGCCGCGATCGACCACATCCACCGCTTCCTCGTCAGCCTCGTGGCCCGGCGGCGCGCCCGTCCCGGTGATGACGTGCTGTCGGACCTGATCGCGGCACGAGACGCGCAGGACCGGCTCACCGAGAACGAACTCGTCTCGCTCGCCTTCCTCCTCCTCATGGCAGGAAGCGAGAACGTCCAGCACATGCTCAGCAACGGTCTCCTGACGCTCCTCACCCACCCCCGGCAATGGGCGAGGCTGCGCGCCCGTCCGGATCTGCTGCCGCAGGCGGTGGAGGAGCTTCTCCGCCATTCCCACCCCAACCACACCGCCATCCGGCGGTTCACGACCGAGGCCGTCGAGATCGGTAGCGTCTCGATCCCCGCAGGCGACACGGTGCTGTTCGCACTCGCTTCGGCCCATCGGGATCCGGCCCGGTACCCCGCCCCCGACCGGTTCGACATTGACCGGGCGGACAAGGCCCACCTCACTCTCGGCCACGGAATCCACTACTGCCTCGGGGCGCCTCTGGCACGGATGCAGATCAGCCTCGCACTCGGCACACTGCTCAGCCGGCTGCCCCGCGTCCGGCTCGCGTCCCCCGTGGATCAGCTCCCCTGGACCACCACCTTCAGGTTCCACGCCCTGCAAGCACTTCCGGTAACGGTCCAGGACACCGGCCCCTGACCCATGCGGAAGCTGCCCCCGGACGGCTCAGTGTGAGCAACGGCGGGTCCCGGGCGGCTCACTGGCTCCAGTACCGCGCGAGCGCTCCCTCGCGGTACGGTGCCGGGCCCACGCTGAGTTCACCGGCGAACGGGCGGTCGAGGACGAAGACCAGGAGCAGGCTGAAACCGACGAGGGCCGCGACCGAGGCGACGAACAGCAGCTGAATGTGCAGCCTGCGCATGCCGTACAGGAAGGTGAGCGGGATCAGGACGAACGCACCGCCGAACGCCAAGACCTGGAGCAGCGGGGGCAATTGCTGCTCGGCCATGGTCAGGCGGGCCCGGCGCTGGGCAGCGACGTCGTTGAGGTGATTGACGGCCGCCTCGTAGAAGACCTCTTCGCGGGCGGTCTTCGGCTCGTACGCCTGAAGCACGTCGAAAACGGACTGGAGCTTGCCGGCGGTGGCCTCGTAGCTCGGCTGTCCCGCACGCATCAGCGGCCACTGGTCCTCCACGACCGCGTGGACGTAGCCGCTGAGCGCGCCATCGAGACGGGCACGGACCGGGGGCGGGAAGGCGGCGGCATCGCGGGCGATGAGCGCGATGTCGGTGGCCTCGGTGGCGACGACCGTCTGCGTGCTCTCCAGCTGCGTCCAGAGGGTGACGATGACGAACGCGAGGATGATCCCGTAGATCGCGCCGAACATCCCCAGCGTCACCCCGACCATGTCGTTGTGCTCGCCGTCGGCCAGCGACGGGTACCTGCGGCGGGCGAGCACACTGCCGGCGACGGCCAGGACGACGATCCCGCCGACGGTGACCACGGTCAGGGTGAGGGTGCTGAAGTGATTGAGCAGCCAGAGCGACATGTGCGTGGAGTCTAGGGATACGAAGCGCGTCGAAGCGCGTCCCTCACCCACGGCTCCCGTCCGACCGCCCCGGAAGTCCACACCATCGGGTGAGTGGTGATCCACTCCTCCACAGGGGGGAAAGCGGACGGGCGGGGCCGGGACCTCGGCTTCTCCATCACGGTCACCTGCCGGGACGGAACGGCCGACAGGGTTGGCAGGGCGTTGGCAGGATGGGGAACCGTCATCGGAGTTGGCGGCGGACCAGTTCGTGGAACAGGCCCGCCGTGTCCGCGAGCAGTTCGGCGGGTGGGCCCTGCTGGACGATCCGGCCTTCCGACATGGCGATCACCCGGTCGGCGTCCATGATCGTTGAGAGCCGGTGGGCGATCACGATGCGGGTGGCGCGCAGGGTGCGGGTGGATTCGATGACCACGCGCTGGGCTTCGTTGTCCAGCGCGCTGGTGGCCTCGTCGAAGAACAGGATGCGCGGCTTGCGGATGAGGGCCTGGGCGATCATCAGCCGCTGGCGCTGGCCGCCCGAGACGGTGCCGCCGCCGTCGGACAGCATGGTGTGCATGCCCATGGGCATGGCCTTGATGTCCTCGGCGAGGCCCGCCATCGCGGCGGCTTCCCACGCCTCCTCGACGGAGAACGTCTCGGCGCCGCAGATGCAGTCGAGGATCGAGCCGGTGAAGGGCTGGGCGTTCTGCAGGACGACACCGCACTGGCGGCGCACGGCCGCCTGGTCGAGCGCCGCCAGGTCCTGGCCGTCGTACAGCACGCTGCCGGAGACGGGTCGGTCGAAGCCGATGAGCAGCCTCAGCAGAGTCGATTTGCCGCAGCCGCTGGCCCCGACGATCGCCACGAACTCCCCCGGCCGGACCTGGACGTTGATGTCGTCGAGCACCAGGGGGCCGTCGTCGGTGTAGCGGTAGGACAGCTGCCGGGCCTCGATGGCGCCGCTCAGCACGCCCGGTGGAGTACTGGAGCCGCGCACCTCGGGGGTCTCCCGCAGGATCGGCTTGACCTGCTCGAACATCGGCAGCACGGCGGCGGCCGAGATGAGGGCGCCGGTCAGCTGCGTCACCGAGGCGAGCAGCATCGTCATGGCGGTGCTGAAGGTGAGGAACTCGCTGGCGGACATGGTGCCGCGGGCCGGTCCGGCCAGCAGCATGAACATCACCAGTGTGCAGAGCGGCAGGTAGACCGCGTTGAGGACGGTGATGACGTTCTGGACGCGGCCGATGCGCTGCTGCAGCTCACGGGTACGGGCGAACTCCCGTGCCCAGGCGGCGTACGCGAAGCTCTCGGCCGCGGCGACGCGCAGCTTGGGCAGTCCGCGCAGGGTCTGGAAGGCCTGGTTGTTGAGCTTGTTGCCGAGCTTGATCAGCCGGCGCTGGAAGCGCAGCTGCCACAAGCCCAGTCCCAGGAAGACCGCCGCGATGACGAGCAGCATGGCGATCGCCGCCATCGCCAGGGGGACGCTGAAGACGAGCAGCAGCACGAGGTTCATCGTGCCGACGGCGCTCGCCTGTACGGAGACCGAGCCGATTCCCGACAGCACGCGGCGGATGGAGCTGATGCTCATGGCCGCACCGGCCAGTTCGCCGGTGGAACGGTCCGCGAAGAACTTCGTCGGCAGTCGCAGCAGCCGGTCCCACACCGCCGGCTGCAGGGTGGCCTCGATGCGGCCCTCCATGCGCAGGATGGAGGTGTTCTGCAGCAGCATGAAGGCGGCCGAGACGACGCCGGCCGCGATGAGGGCCAGGGCGGTCTGCACGATGAGGCCGTTCTCGGCCTGGGGTACGTACTGGCCGAGCACCTTGCCGGTGGCGATGGGCACGAGCGCGCCCAGGACCACCGCGACCAGCCCGCCGAGGATGAGGCTGCGCAGCTCCGGGCGGGTGCCGCGCACGCTGAAGCGCAGCAGCGCCGGCAGGCCCACCGGCCCGTCGGGCAGCGGGCGGTAGAGCATCACGGCGCGCGGTTCCAAGGCGGCCACACCGCCCCCACCGCCCTTGCCGAGGCGCTCGCGCGTGCCGGTGGCGGGGTCGACCGCCTCGTAGCGGCCGCGCCGCCACAGCAGGGCGACCGGCGTCCCGTCCTCCTCCCGGCGGCCCACCAGGGGCCCGCTGTTCTCCCGCCACCAGCGCCCGCTGAGTCGGACGACGCGGGTGCGGATCCGCGAGGCCAGCGCGATGCGTTCCACGGGGTCCATGCGCTCGGAGGTGGGGCCCGCCCCGGCCGGTTCGGACAGGGTGATGCGGGCTTCCTCGGCGACCAGGCGGCACACGGCGTAGGTCGCGTCGACGCTCGCGGAGCGGTGGGGACCCCTGCCGGAGCGGCCGATGGAGGCCAGCAGCGCCTGGTCCGCCTGGGTACGGGCTGCCTGGCCGGCCTCGATGCCGGCCGCCGTACGGTCCTCGTGGGCCCGTTCGAGCTGCTCGATCCAGCGGTCCAGTGCGTACAGCAGCCGGGACTGCTGGTCGACCATGCCCTGCCACATCGCCGCGTCGACGAGGAGGGTCCCGGCCGCCTCCGCCTCGTACGCGGCGCCGTACCGCACGCTGCCGGGGGTGATCTGCATCCACAGGATGTCGTCGTCGGCGCCGCCCGGTCCGGTGGTGGCGCGGCCGTCCAGCGGGGCCTGGTAGAGCACGCGCAGGCCGCGGCCGACGCCGCGCGCGAAGGCGTCCTCCAGGGGGCTGGGCCGTCCGCCGGCGTGGCCGTACTCGTCGTGGTCGGCGTACCACTGTCCGGCGTAGCCGCCGTCCCACTGCCCGGGGCCCGCTGGGGCGCCGTACTCCGGGCGGTACAGCTCGCGCAGCTCGATGCGGCGCAGCAGGCACCCTTGCAGGGGCCGGCCGACCAGAGTGTGCTCGTGGCCCTCGGCGGGGCCCAGCAGCAGCGTGCCCGCCTCCAGCCGGCCCAGGAAGTGCCAGTGCCCGACCTGCGCGGCGTCGACGGCGAAGAGGTCCAGTTCGCCGTGGACGACGAGCCACAGCACGAGCGGGCCCTCCAGGGACAGGCTGCGCAGGCCCGTGCAGTCGACCGGCGAGCCCAGTCCGCCCAGGGCCGAGACGACCGGGTCGGGGTCCTGGCCCGGGGCGGTGCCCGCCTGTGCGGGGGTGACCGTGACGTGGTGCGCGGACGTCACCTCAGTGCTCCTTGACCAGTTCGGCGTACGGGCCCTGCGCGGCGACCAGGTACTCGTGCCGCCCGCGTTCCACGACCGTGCCCCGGTCGAGCACGACGATCTCGTCACTGTCACGCACCGTGCTCAGCCGGTGGGCGATGACGACACAAGCACAGCCGCGGCGGCGCAGGTTGTCGATGATGACCTGCTCGGTCACCGCGTCCAGAGCGCTGGTCACCTCGTCGAGGACCATGATGCTGGGGCGGCGGACCAGCGCCCGGGCGATCTCCAGGCGCTGGCGCTGGCCGCCGGAGAAGTTGCGGCCGTCCTGCTCGACGCGGCTGTGGATGCCGCCGGGGCGGCGGGCGACCACGTCGTGGACGGCGGCGTCTTCGAGGGCTGCGATGACGGCCTCGTCCGGGATGGAGGGGTCCCACAGGGTGACGTTGTCACGGACGGTGCCCTCGAAGAGGAAGACGTCCTGGTCGACGAAGGAGACCGAGGCGGCCAGCGCGCCGCGCGGGATGTCCTCCAGCCGCATTCCGTCGATGCGGATGGCTCCCTCCCAGGGGGCGTAGAGGCCGGATATCAGCCGGGAGACGGTGGACTTGCCGCTGCCGGAGCCGCCGACCAGCGCGACCTGCTGCCCGGGCCCGACCGAGAGCGAGAAGTCCTTGAGCAACGGGGCGTCCAAGGGGCTGTAGCCGAAGGTGATGTGGTCCAGCTCCACATGGCCCTTGAGACGGCGGGTGCTGACGGCGGGCTCGCGCCGTGAGTAGATCGGGTCGACGGGGAAGTTCTCGACGTCCTTGAGGCGGGCGACGTCGGCCGCGAAGTCCTGGATCCGTCCGGCGACCCCGTTGAGGCGCGTGATCGGCGCGGTGAAGCTGGTCACCAGGGCCTGGAAGGCGACGAGCAGTCCGACGGAGAGATGCCCCTCCACCGCCCGCAGGCCACCGATCATCAGGATCAGCGCGCTGTTGAGCGCGGCCAGGGTGGGCGCGACGATCGCCAGCCAGGCGCTGGGCACGCCGAGCCGCTGCTGCACGTCGAGGGTGGTCGCGTGCTGTCCGGCCCACCGGCGGAAGAATCCGTTCTCCCCGCCGGTGGCCTTCATCGTCTCGATGAGCTGGAGACCGCTGTACGAGGTGTTGGTCAGCCGGGCGCTCTCGGCGCGCAGCTTCTGGGTGCCGGTGGCCCTCAGGTGGATCACGATCCGCATGGCCACGACGTTGAGCAGCGCGATCATCACGCCGACGAGGGTGAGCTGCGGGTCGTACGTCCACAACAGCACCGCGTAGAGCACGACCACCACGGCGTCCACGCCCGCGGCTGCCAGGTCCCGGGCGAGGGTCTCGGCGACCGCGTCGTTGGACTGCAGGCGCTGGACCAGGTCGGCCGGGCTGCGCTGGGAGAAGAAGGTGACCGGAAGCCTCAGCAGGTGCCGCAGGAAGCGGGCGCTGCCCAGCGTGGAGGAGATGATCCGGCCGCGCAGCAGATTGGCCTGCTGCAGCGCGGTGAGGGTCGCGGACAGTACCAGGGTGGCCGCCATCGACGCGAACAGCACGCCCAGCAGGGACGTCTGGTCTCCGATGAGGAACATGTCGATGTAGGTGCGGCTCAGGGCGGGCGCCGACGCGCCGACGGCCACCAGCAGGAGGCTGGAGATCACGGCGGCGGCCATGGTGCCCGAAGTGCCGCGCAGGCGGGCCGGCATGGCGCCCAGGACGCCGGGCTTGCGGCCGCTGCGGCGAAAGCCCTCGTCGGGCTCGAAGGTGAGTACGACACCGGTGAAGCTGGTGTCGAACTCGTCCATGGGGACGAACCGGCGGCCCTTGCCGGGGTCGTTGACGTACACGCCCTTGCGGCCGAAGCGGCGGCCCATGCCGTCGTAGACGACGTAGTGGTTGAACTCCCAGAAGAGGACGGCCGGGGCCTTCACCCCGGCGAGCGCGGCCAGGTCCATCTGCATGCCCTTGGCCTTGAGGCGGTAACTGCGCGCGGCCTTCAGGAGATTGCTGGCACGAGAGCCGTCGCGGGAGACGCCGCAGGCGATGCGCAGCTCCTCCAGGGGCACGAAGCGGCCGTAGTGGCCGAGCACCATGGCCAGGGCGGCGGCGCCGCACTCCACCGCCTCCATCTGCAGCACGGTGGGGGTGCGTACGGCCCGGGGCGCCTTGACCCCGGGGGCGGGCGCGGGCCTGCGGCGGGCGCCGCTCCCGGGCTCGGGGCGGTGGCGCCGGCGTCCGGCGGGAGGGAGCCGGGGCGCCGACGGCCCGGACCGGTCCCGGGGGGTTGTCTGCGGCGCGGTCACGGCAGCAGCCAGTCGGCGGGGCGCCGCGCGGCGAGGTGGACGGCGCCGGTGACCGGTGTCGTGGAGTCGACGGCGTACGGGGGCCCGTCCGCGGAGGACCACTTGTAGCCGGACTCGGTGGTCGAGGAGCGCTCCAGCTGCACGAGCACCGCGACCGGCTTGCCCTGCCGGGAGAACTGTTCGGCGAGCCCGTTGTCGCCGAGGAAGCCGCTGATCTGCGCTTCGGTCTGGGGCACACGGCCGACCGCCTTGACGCGGCCGCGCAGCACGCCGAACCGGTGCCGGGGGACCGACTGGACGCTCAGGTCGACCGGAGCGCCCACGGCGATCGCGCCGCCGCTGCCGCCCGGCACGTACAGCACGGCCACGAGGGGGTCGTCCGGGTTCTGTACACGTTCCACGGTCGCCACGTCGGCGCCCGTCGTGACGACCGAGCCCACCTTGGCGACCAGGGTCGTCAACCGGCCGCCGGCCACCGCGCGTACGGGCCGGTCACCTTGGTCCGTACGGACGTTGAGCAGGGGCGCGCCCGGGGACAGGAGCTGGCCCTCCTCGGCGAGGACGCCGGTCACCTGTCCCGCGACCGGACTCTGCAGCACGTAACTGCCCTCGGCGTGGGTGAGGACGCCGGGTGCGCTCAGCTTGGAGGAGACGGTGCCGGTGAGGGCCCAGAAGCTCGCCGCGGCCATGACGACGACCGTGACGGCCAGCACGAGCCGCCCCTGCGGGCGTGCGAAGCGTACGGGCAGATCGAGTTCCTCGGGCGATTGCAGCTTGGAAAGAGCCTTTTGACGAAACTGCACGGACTATTCCTTCAACTGCATCGACTGCGTCAACTGCGCCAACTGCATTCGTATCGGTCAGGCGGGTGGAAAACCATGAACCCCGGAACCGAGGAAGCTCCGGGATTCATGGGGACAACCACTCAGAGACCGGCGCGACCGGTAACGGCGGCGGTGTTCACCGAAACGCCGGTGATGCCCGAGACCAGGCCCGGGGCGTGGCCGACGAGACCGTGCGCGGCCTGGGCGGTGTCGAGGGAGCCGACGACGCCCACGATGCTGCTGACGTCACTGGTCGCAGCGCCGGCCAGGCCACCGGAGACGCTGACGATGCCACCGGAAACGGCGTCCAGCTCGGCGTCGGCGATCTCGCGGGTCTCGATGTCGTTACGCATGACGCGCACCTTTCATTTGTCGGAAGGTTTCCATTCCTGCGGCGGCCCGACGGCCCGAAACTCGGCCGCCATTCTTTGCCTGCCGCAGTGCGCAAGATGAAAGCACGCGAACGGGCTACCGGACCAATCCTGTTGACGACCCCTCACGTCCGGATGGACGCCTCGGACGACCGGCGTGCAGCTTCATTCACAGAATGACGACAAGTTCTTCGCAGGATCGAGTAACAGATACGAGCCGCCCCGCACGCTCACGGAACTTATGCGGACAAACCCTCACCAAGCACAGGGGACATATCCCGCATCCCGTGAAACGGTGAAGGGCGGCCGCCCTGGTCACACCCACCATGTGCAGGTTTTTTGAAGGCGGCATGTGGTGACGGGACCATCGCACCTGGTGCTGCGGTCCGAGGTCTCCTCGTCCGCATCCTCACCATGGGCCGAGCGGTGCCATCCGGGCCCGTGGCGGCGGTCCGGGGAGAAACAGCCGGCCCGCGCGTCGGCCATTCGCGCACCAGTACGCA
The DNA here is from genome assembly GCF_040611115.1 of Streptomyces sp. NPDC003038. Lineage (NCBI taxonomy): Bacteria > Bacillati > Actinomycetota > Actinomycetes > Kitasatosporales > Streptomycetaceae > Streptomyces > Streptomyces sp. NPDC003038. The sequence goes on along the minus strand of NZ_JBEXNN010000019.1, from coordinate 4,428 downwards.
TCGGGCGCCTCGCCGTTCCTCCGGTCCGATGAACCCTGCCGAAAGTGCCAACTCCGCGATTTCGCCGCCGTTATGCTCCCGCCCACCGGTCATAAGATCCCCCTCTTTCGATGGCTCGAGGAACTTGATGGCGCAAGAAAACTTTCCACCCGAAGCCTCCCGCCCGGAGGCGGGGATAAGCGGGCTGCTGCCCGCGATCGCGGCGGTCGCCGCTGTCTGCCTGGTCGGAGCGCTCGCCTCCACGCCGGAGCCGGCCCGCACCGTCTGCGTCGCCCTCGGGGCGATCTGCACCGCCGCGGCCGTCACCGAAGCGCTGCGGCGCGGACGGGCGGTGGCAGCGCAGCGCGCCCACGTCGCGTACCTCCACTACGCCTTGTCCCGGCAGGAAGCCGAGACCGTGCACCTCTCCGAGGTGGTGCTGACCGATGCCATCGAGCGGCTGCGCAAGGGCGAGCCCCCCGAAGAAATCCTGAACTCTCTGGGAGGGCGCCGCGGACACGGCAACCGGTGGGGCAACGACGCCGGTCTGACACCGCAGTTCAGGTCCGCTCTGCAGACCGTGCTGGCCCGGGTCGTGGACGCGGTCGAGGCCGAGGAGAACCTGCGTGACTCGGCCCAGCGGGCCTTCGTGAACATTTCCCGCCGCGTGCAGGCGATCGTCCATCAGCAGGCGCGGGAAATGCGCGAGATGGAGGACCGCCACGGCGGGGATCCGGACGTGTTCGGCGACCTGCTGCGCCTGGACCACGGCACCGCCCTGGTCGGGCGGCTGGCCGACTCCATCGCCGTACTGGGCGGGGCCCGCCCCGGCCGCCAGTGGAGCCGGGCCGTCACGCTGTACAGCGTCCTGCGCGGCGCGATGTCGAGGATCATCGACTACCAGCGGGTGGAACTCCACTCGGTCTCCGAGGTCGCCGTCGTCGGCCCCGTGGTGGAACCGCTGATCCACGCACTGGCCGAGCTGCTGGACAACGCCACCCGCTACTCGCCGCCGCACACCCGGGTCCACCTGACGGCCGTCGAGGTGCAGTCGGGGATCGCCGTGGAGATCGAGGACGGCGGGGTGAACATGAGCGAGGAAGGCCGCAAGCGGGCCGAGCAGATGCTCGCCCAGGCGCAGAGCGGCATCGACCTCAACGACCTGGGCGAGACGCCGCGCCTCGGTCTCGCGGTGGTCGGCCGTCTGGCGCAGTCGTACGGGTTCCAGGTCTCCCTGCGCTCCTCCGCGTACGGCGGCGTCCGAGCGGTGGTCATCGTCCCCCAGAACCTGATCACCACCGCCTCGGCCGCGACCGGCCTCGCCCACGGCATCGGGACCTCCTCGGGTCCCCGGGCCGTGGCCCCCGCGCCCCGTGAGCACCCCGTCGACCACTTGTCGGTGCCCGGGTCCCGGACCGCCGTCGCGGACGAAGGCGTGCGGGTCACCGAACGCACCGCCACCGGTCTGCCGCAGCGACGCCGGAAGGACCGTGCCACCCTCCCCGACGCCCCGCCCGCCGCCGCGCCGCGGACCGCGGCGGACGCGGCCCCCGGCATGTGGCTGGAGGCCTTCCACAGCGGCTTGTCCGGCACATCCGGCCAGGACGGCGAGGACGCGTCGGGCTCAGCGACCAAAGGGACGTAAGCAGTGATGACACAGCGAAGCAGTATGGACTGGATGCTCAAGGACCTGGCCGCCGGAGTGCCGCAGACGCGGCACGTGATCGTACTGTCGGCGGACGGTCTGTGCGTGGCGCAGTACGGAGCCGAGACGGACACGGCCGACCGTCTGGCGGCGGCCTGTGCGGGCCTGCAGAGCCTGGCCGGTGCGGTGGCCGCGGAACTGCCCCACTCCAAGGGCCGGATGCGCCTGGTCGTCATCGAGATGGACGGCGGGTTCTTCTACCTCATGGCCGCGGGCGACGGCTCCTACCTGGCGGTCCTGGCCGACGAAGGCGTCGACGCGGGTCTGATGGGAGCGCAGATGCGCAACCTGGTGACCCGGATGGGAGATCACCTGAGCAGCCCGCCCCGACATGACGGGCAGCCCGCGTGAGTGAGCCGCCCACAAGCTGGGACGAGGGCAGCCCCGAGCGGCTCTACGTCATCACCGGCGGACGCAGCGGACCGTCCACCACCACCCGCCTCGATCTCGTGACCCTGGTCGTGGCCAAGGCGGCCCCCCGGCCCGAGATGCAGCCCGAGCACGCCGCGATCCTGCGGATGTGCCAGGCACCGCTGTCGGTGGCGGAGATCGCCGCGTACGCCGGTCTGCCCGTGAGCGCGGTCACCGTGCTGGTCGGAGACCTGCTGGCCGCGAAACGCGTGACCGTGCGCCCGCCCGTCCCCGCCGCCCAACTTCCCGACCTTGCTCTGATCGAGGCAGTGATCAATGGATTACAGAAGCTCTGACCCGCCCGCCGGGCCGCGGAGCGTGGACGTACTCCCCCAGTCGGCTGCGGCCGCCGTCAAGGTCGTCATCGTCGGCGGTTTCGGCGTCGGCAAGACGACGATGGTCGGCGCGGTCAGCGAGATCAGGCCGCTGACGACCGAGGAGACCATGACCAAGGCGGGCGTCGGCGTCGACGACACCCGCGGCGTGGCGCGCAAGACCACCACGACCGTGGCCATGGACTTCGGCCGCATCAGCATCAACGACGAACTCGTGCTCTACCTCTTCGGAACGCCCGGCCAGGAGCGCTTCTGGTTCCTGTGGCGCGGTCTCTTCGAGGGGGCGCTCGGCGCGGTCGTACTCCTCGACACCCGCAGGCTCGAAATCAGCTTCGATGTCATCGGGCGGCTCGAAGAGCGGGGCGTGCCCTTCGTCGTGGCCGTCAACTCCTTCCCCGACGCTCCCGAGCATCCGCTCGAAGAGCTGCGCCAAGCCCTCGACCTGCCCCCTGCGGTCCCGATCCTGGTCTGCGACGCCAGGAGACGGGACTCGTCCCGCGACGTCCTGCTGACCCTCATGCGCTACCTGCACTCCCAGGCAGCAACCCCGGAGGCAATGTGAGCACCAACCCCACCCCGCCGCCCGAGTGCCCGGCCCACGCCGCGGGAGCCCCGGGCGGCCTGCACCGGCTCCACGGACCGGAGGCGGAGGCCGACCCGATGGGCCTGTACGAGAAGTTGCGAGCCGAACACGGCCCGGTGGCCCCCGTCCTGGTCAGCGGGGATCTCCCGGCCTGGCTGGTCCTCGGCCACCGGGAGAACCTGGACGTGGCGCGCACCCCGTCGCGGTTCGCCCGCGACCCGCGGGGCTGGCGCGATCTGAAGGAGGGCCGGGTACCCGCCGACACTCCACTGGGCCCCATGGTCTCCTGGGTGCCGGTGTGCAACTTCACCGACGGTCCCGTCCAAGAGCGGCTGCGCGGAGCCGTGGTGGAATCCCTGCAGCGCTTCGACAAGCGCGGCATCCGCCGCTACGTGACCCGCTTCGCCAACCAGCTCGTCGACCGGATCGCCGGCGACGGACACGCCGACCTGGTCTCCGCGTTCTCCGATCAGCTCCCCATGCTGGTGATGACCCAGATCGTCGGAGCGCCCGACGAGCACGGACCCCGGCTGGTCAACGCGGCCCGCGACATGCTGCAGGGAACCGAGACGGCCCTGGAGAGCGACCGCTATGTCACGGCCACGCTGGAGCAGCTGGTCAGGGAGCGGAAGTCCGAGCCCGCCCGCGACCTCGCCTCCTGGCTGCTGGAGCACCCCGCGGACCTGAGCGACACCGAGGTGCTCATGCACCTGCGTGTCGTCTTGATCGCGGCGTACGAGACCACCGCGAATCTGATCGCCAACACCCTGCGGACCGTACTGACCGACCAGCGCTTCCGCGCCAGCCTCTCCGGCGGCCACATGACCCTGCCCGACGCACTCGAACAGGTCCTGTGGGACGACCCGCCGATCAACACGATCATCGGGCGCTGGGCCACCGGGGACACCGTGCTCGGCGGCCAGCAGGTCAAGGCCGGCGACATGCTCCTGCTGGGCCTGGCCGCGGCCAACGCCGACCCGCAGATCCGGCCCGACTCCTCCGTCTCCGTCCACGGCAACCGCTCGCACCTGGCGTTCAGCAGCGGACCGCACGAGTGCCCGGGCCAGGACATCGGGCGCGCCATCGCGGACACCGGTATCGAAGTGCTGCTCGACCGCCTGCCCGACCTCCAGCTCGCCGTCGACGAGAGCGAGCTGCGGTGGCGCGGCACCCTCATGTCGCGCCATCTGCTGTCACTGCCGGTACGGTTCGCCCCGCGCGCCGTGCAGGAGGCGTACCCGCATCCGGAACAGCCCTCCGGCCACCCCGGGCACGCGCTGATCCCGCCGCAGCCGTCGACCCGCCCGGCGGCGGCCGGTCCCGGCCCCGCACCGGCCGTCGAGCGGCGCGGCCGCTTGGGACGCCCATCAGCAGCGCCAGTACACGGCCGAGCTCGAAGAGGAACGCCGCAAGGC
>NZ_JBEXNN010000018.1:0-138087 GCF_040611115.1 Streptomyces sp. NPDC003038 | reverse complement strand
CGCCGCCGAACGATTATTGTGGGAAAGCCCCGCACCTTATGGTGCGGGGCTTTTCTGCGTTCCCGGCCCGTTCTTGTGACGTCCGGTGCGTCGGGCGGGAGCCTCCGGTGTCGAGGCTCCCGCGAAAAGGAGACGGCTACAGGCGGCCGGCGGCCTTGAGGGCGAGGTAGGCGTCCGCCAGGGCTGGGGCCAGGGTGTCCGGGGTGGCGTCGACCACGTGGACGCCGTGGCGGGTCAGTTCGTCGGACGTGCGGCGGCGCTGGGACTGGGATTGCGTTCCGGCCGCGGCTTCGTAGACCGCGTCCACCGTGCCGCGGGACTTCGTCATCTCCGCCACGTGCGGGTCGGCCACGGAGGCCAGGAGGACCGTGTGGCGCTGGGTGAGGCGCGGGAGGACGGGGAGCAGGCCCTCTTCGATGGGGGCCGCGTCCAGGCTCGTCAGGAGGACCACCAGGGAGCGGCGCGGGGCGCTGCGGAGGATGGTCGAGACCAGGGTGCGCGAGTCCGTTTCGACCAGTTCCGGTTCGAGGGTGGCCATCGCGTTCACGAAGGACGGCAGGATGTCGGCCGCCGAACGGCCCTGTACCTGGGCGCGGGGGCGGCGGTCGTAGGCCAGGAGGTCCACGCGGTCGCCGGCGCGGGTGGCCAGGGCGGCGAGGAGCAGGGCCGCGTCCATCGCGGAGTCCAAGCGCGGGGCATCGCCGACGCGGCCCGCCGAGGTGCGTCCGGTGTCCAGGCAGATCAGGATGTGCCGGTCGCGTTCGGGGCGCCAGGTGCGGACGGCCACCTTGTCCTGGCGGGCCGTGGCACGCCAGTCGATGGAACGGGTGTCGTCGCCGGGGACGTAGTCACGGAGGCTGTCGAACTCGGTGCCCTCGCCGCGGGTCAGCAGGCTCGTACGGCCGTCCAGTTCGCGCAGCCGCGCGAGGCGCGACGGGAGGTGCTTGCGGCTGGTGAAGGGCGGCAGGACGCGGACCGTCCATGGGGACACGTGGGAGGCCTGGCGGGCCCAGAGGCCCAGCGGGCCGTACGAGCGGATGGTGACGCGGTCGGCCTGACGGTCGCCGCGGCGGGTGGGCAGCAGGTGGGTGGTCAGGCGGCGGCGCTCGCCCGCCGGGATGGTGACCGTATGGCGGGAGGCTGCCGTCTCCGTGCCCGGGAGCCAGCTGCTCGGGGGCCAGGCGTCGCGGAGGCGGCCGCGCAGGGTTCGGCCGCTGGGATTGGTGACCGACAGATGGACCTGGGCGGCTTCGCCGAGGCGGACCGAGGTGTCGCCCGAACGGTGCAGCTTGAGGGTGCGGACCGGCGCCGCGAGGGCGCAGTCGACCGCGCAGGCCAGCGCGAGCGGGGCGTTGACCGCGAGGATCCCCGCCCAGCTCGGTTCCAGGATGCCGACGGGGATGCTGCCGAGGGCCGCCAGCAGGGCGGCGCGTCCGGTGACGGCCATCAGCGCGGCACGGGGACGTGGGAGAGGATCGCGGTGATGACGGCGTCGGCCGTGACTCCCTCCATTTCCGCTTCCGGGCGCAGCTGGACGCGGTGGCGGAGGGTCGGCAGGGCGAGGGCCTTGACGTCGTCGGGGGTGACGTAGTCGCGGCCGGTGAGCCAGGCCCAGGCGCGGGCGGTGGCCAGCAGCGCCGTCGCGCCGCGCGGGGAGACGCCGAGGGTGAGGGAGGGGGATTCACGGGTCGCGCGGCAGATGTCCACGACGTAGCCGGTGATCTCCGGGGAGACGCTGGTGAGTTCGACGGCCTTGCGGGCGGCTTCGAGTTCCTTCGGGCCGGCCACCGGGCGGACGCCCGCGGCGTGCAGGTCGCGCGGGTTGAAGCCGGCGGCGTGGCGGGTCAGGACACCGATCTCGTCCTCCCTGGAGGGCAGGGGCACGGTGAGCTTGAGGAGGAAGCGGTCGAGTTGGGCTTCCGGCAGGGGGTAAGTGCCCTCGTATTCGACCGGGTTCATGGTGGCGGCCACCAGGAAGGGCTCCGGGAGCGGGCGGGGCGTGCCGTCGACCGTGACCTGGCGTTCCTCCATCGCTTCGAGGAGCGAGGACTGGGTCTTGGGAGGGGTCCGGTTGATCTCGTCCGCGAGGAGGAGGTTGGTGAAGACCGGGCCGTTCTGGAAGGAGAACTCGGCGGTGCGTGCGTCGTAGACGAGAGAGCCCGTGACATCGCTCGGCATCAGGTCGGGGGTGAACTGGACGCGCTTGGTGTCGAGTTCGAGCGACGCGGCCAGGGCTCGTACGAGGAGGGTCTTCGCGACGCCGGGGACGCCTTCGAGGAGGACGTGGCCGCGGCACAGGAGGGCGACGACGAGACCGGTGACGGCGGAGTCCTGACCGACCACGGCCTTGCCGATCTCGGTGCGGAGCGCTTCGAGGGAAGCGCGGGCGCTGTCCGCGGCGGCGGACTCGGTGGCCGGGTACGTCATGACGTACGGACCTCTCTTTCGAGGGCGTCGAGGTGGTCGGCGAGCGCGACGAGTGCCGCGTCGTCGGTTGGGGTGGAGCCGAAGAGGAGGGCGGTCACGTCCCGTGCCTCGCCCGCGAGCCGGGCGGAGACGGCGGGGACCAGTGTGGTGGGCTCGTGGGCCCGGGTGTGCGGTACGCCGACCAGGGCGGCCAGGCGTTCGCGGGTGGCGGCGCGCAGCACGGTGGCGGCGCGGTCGCGGGCCCCGGCCTTGCGGTAGAGGCGGGCGCGGCCCTCGGTGGCCTCGGAGGCGCGGATGACGACGGGCAGTCTCTCCGTGACCAGGGGGCCGAGCCGGCGGGCACGCCAGAGGGCGGCGAGGGCGGCGGCGATGAACAGCTGGAGGAGGGCCCAGGACCAGCCGGCCGGGACGAGCTCCAGGAAGCTCTTCTCCTCGCCGCCGGGGGCGCCGTCCGGGTCGCTGTCCGCGAGGGACGGCATGTACCAGACCAGGTCGGGGCGGGAGCCGAGGAGGTGGAGGGCGAGGGAGGCGTTGCCCTCCTCGGCGAGGTTCTCGTTGAGGAGGATCGCTTCGGAGCCGAGGAGGACGGTGTCGCCGCCGGCGGTTCCCGTGGGGAGGACGAGGAGGGTGGGGTGACCGCCGCTGGGGTAGCAGACGCTGATCCCGTGCAGGGCGGTGGTGTAGCGCAGGCCGTCGCCCGTGCCGGCGCGGCCGGCGGAGGTGGCGGCGGGCAGGACGCATTCCGGGGCGAGGTCGTCCGTGTGGGCGCTGCCCTTGGTCCGCACGCCCGGGGCCAGGTCGGGAAGGCTGAGGCCGCTGGGGGCGAGCAGGACCGTACGGCCGCCGGAGGGCTCGGTGGCGGATCGCAGGGCGCGGCGCTGGGCTTCGCCGAGCCGGTCGGGGTCCGTGACGAGGAGGGTGGTGCGGGGGCCGGCCGCGGCGGCGGCCTCGCGGGTGGTGGTGACGACGCGGGTGGTGACGCCGCGCTCCTTGAGGAGCTCGGCGACGGCCATGCTGCCGAAGGGGTCGGGAGAGCGGGGGTCGAGGTAGCCGTGGCGGGTGCCGGAGTTGAGGGCGGCGACGGCGAGTCCGCCTGCGGCGAGCACGGCGAGGAGGGTGAGGGCGCGCCGTACCCGCCGCCGGATCTGGCGGCTCCGCTGGGCTGGGCCGGGGGCCGGGGTCTCGCCGGGGGCGGGGGTGGGCGTTCCGGGGGTTTCGGGGGTGGGGGTGGGGCCGGTCATGCCGTGGGTCCCGTCAGGAGCGGCTTCGTGCGGGCCAGGGTGAGGTCGAGGGCGCGCAGGCGGCCGTACATGTCGGCGTCGGCCGCGCGGCCGCCGTAGGTGACGTCGTCGAAGGCGCGGGCGGCGGCGCGCAGGTCCCCGGCGTGGTCCGGGAGGGACACCGCGGCTTCGGCCGCGGCCTCGTCGGCGGTGCGGCCGGGGCGCGGGTCGAGGAGGGTGCGCTCCTCCAGGGAGCGCACGACGGCGCGCATGCGTTCCTGGACGGCTTCGGTCCAGCGGCCCGCGGCGGCGTGGGCGTCGGCGGCCGTGCGGTGGTCGGCGGCGCTGCGCACGCCGTCGTCGAAGAGGATGCCCGCGCCGGTGGCGGCCCGGCGGGGGGAGCCGAGCCGCCACCACAGGGCGGCGATGATCAGGACGACCAGGAGGAGGATCACGAGCAGGCCGAGCCCGCCTCCGGGGGTCGCCCCGGAGGCGCGGTCCAGGAGTCCGGTGACCCATTCCCACAGCCGGTCCAGGGCGCGCTGGATCAGGCCCGGGTCGTTCTCGTGGTACTTCGGCTCGGACAGTTCGCGCCCGGCCGCCTCCCGGGCCGGTTCGCGCGGTGTCGTCACCGGTGGTGTCTCCGCGTGCGGCAGGAGCGCCGCGGAGCGGGTGATGAGGCCCCCCGTACTCATCATCGCTGCATCAGCCTCCGGTCACCGGTCCGCCGGAGGGCGGTGCGGCGGCGGCGGCGGTGTTCGCGCCGTAGTTCTCGACGCCCGCCGCACGCGCGAGCTCCAGGTCGAGCGCCTCGCGGCGGATGCGCTGGTCGACGTAGAGCAGGACCGTTACGCCGGACTGCATGGGCATGGTGATCGTCTGGGCGATGATCACGCCGACGGCGGAGAAGACGAGCGATCCCCAGGCGGTGGTGGCGGTGCCGTCCGCGAGGCCGTTGAAGCCGCCGCCGAAGACGGCGATGCCGATGATGGTCAGCGGCCAGACGATGATCGCCGAGACGAAGCCGGTGATGAGGCCGGTGAGCGCGGTGATGCCGAAGATGCGCCACCAGGTGCCCTTGACGAGCTTGGAGGAGCGGCCGAGGGACGTGAAGACGGTGCTCTTCTCCAGCATCAGCGCGGACGAGGCCAGGCTGAACTTGATCCACAGCCAGACGAGCAGCGGCATCGCGGCCAGGCCGCCCGCGAGGACGATGCCGATCTCCCTGGCGAGGATGCCGGGCATGACCAGCACGGCGACGAGGAGGATGGCGCCGAGCCCCAGGAGCAGGGTCAGCCCGATCAGGCGCAGCAGCTGCGGGCGGGCGTCGCGCCAGGCGGCGGAGACCGTGGAGCTGGTGCCTAGCACCGCCCGGCTGAAGATCATCGTGAGCATCGCGGTGGCCACGATGGTCCCGAGGGCCTGGATGAACAGGGTCGCGATCGAGAGCGCCGTGCTGGTGCCGAGGGTGTTGATCGTGTCCGCGAGGTTCGCCTCGGGGTCCGCGGCGAGGGTGAGGCCCCCCATCGCGTACTTCTGCACGAGGACGCTGAAGACCTGGACGACGGTGGCCACGACGAGGGTGATCGGCAGCACCGACCGCCAGTGGGTGCGCATGGTGGCGACCGCGCCGTCGAGGATCTCGCCCATGCCGAGGGGGCGCAGCGGGATCACACCGGGCTTGGCGGCGGGGGGCTTGCCCCACTGGCCGGGGCCGCCCGGGTAGCCGTACTGGCCGCCGTACGGGCTGCCGTAGGGCGCGCCGGGCTGTCCGCCCCAGCCCGGGCCCTGCGGCTGTCCCGGGGCCGGCTGGGCGGGAGCGGCGGGCGTTCCCGTACCGGGGCTGGACCACTGGCCGGGTGGGGGCTGCTCGGCGGACCACTTGCCGTCACCGGCGGGCGGAGTCGCCGGCGCGGGCGGCTGCGCGGGACCGGCGCCCGGCTGGTCGGCGGGTGCCCCCGGCCGCTCACCGTCGGACGGAGAGGGTCCGGGCGTAGCCCAGCCCGGAGAGTCGTTCATCGTCGCTCCTTCACGTGCACCTGCTGCGGCGGGGGGCGCTGGTCGCTGCCATCGTGCCACGTGACCTCATGGAACGGACCGGCCGTCCCCCCGGATCCCCGGCAGCCCGTACCTTCAATTGTCACCCGGATCCGGGGCAGACTGGTCGACCTGATCTCCACGCAGGTCCGAAGGGCGATTTCCAGCCCTTTTGGCTGTGGGACAGCTCACCGCCAGGTAACGATTAGCTAATGGGATGATGTCAACCATGAAGGGACGCGTCCTTGTCGTCGACGACGACACCGCGCTGGCCGAGATGCTCGGCATTGTGCTGCGTGGAGAAGGTTTTGAGCCGTCGTTCGTAGCGGACGGTGACAAGGCACTTGCTGCCTTCCGGGAGGCGAAGCCGGACCTGGTGCTGCTCGACCTCATGCTGCCCGGACGGGACGGCATAGAGGTGTGCAGGCTGATCAGGGCCGAGTCCGGCGTGCCGATCGTCATGCTCACGGCCAAGAGCGACACGGTGGATGTCGTCGTGGGCCTGGAGTCCGGGGCCGACGACTACATCGTCAAGCCGTTCAAGCCGAAGGAGCTGGTGGCCCGTATCCGGGCCCGCCTGCGCCGGTCGGAGGAGCCCGCGCCCGAGCAGCTGGCCATAGGTGACCTCGTCATCGACGTGGCCGGGCACTCGGTCAAGCGGGACGGTGTCTCCATCGCCCTGACCCCGCTCGAGTTCGACCTGCTGGTCGCCCTCGCGCGCAAGCCCTGGCAGGTCTTCACCCGTGAGGTGCTGCTGGAGCAGGTCTGGGGCTACCGGCACGCGGCGGACACCCGTTTGGTCAACGTGCATGTACAGCGCCTGCGCTCCAAGGTCGAGAAGGACCCGGAGCGCCCCGAGATCGTCGTGACGGTGCGTGGTGTCGGCTACAAGGCAGGACCGAGCTGAGATGAAGCCCGGCAGGCCCCGGGGCGGTTCCCGTTGGGGGAGCCTGCGGGGCGGCCGGCTGCTCCAGGACGGAGCACTCGGCGGCCCCGTGCTGCGGTTGTTCGTACGCCTCGTACGCCGGCCGCTGCTTCCGGCTGTCCGGCTGTGGCGGCGCAACATCCAGCTCCGGGTGGTCGCCGCCACCCTGCTGATGTCACTCGCCGTGGTGCTCGCGCTCGGCTTCGTCGTCATCGCGCAGGTCAGCAAGGGCCTCCTCGACGCCAAGGAGGAGGCCGCGCAGAGCCAGGCCGCGGGAGGGTTCGCGGTCGCACAGGAGAAGGCCAACACCCACTCAGCCGTGGACGGGCCCGACGCCACCGACAACAAGGTCGGCCGCGACGCCAGCACCTGGATGAACTCCCTCGTCAAACAGCTGGCCAGCGGCGGCCAGACCGCTTTCGAGGTGGCCGCGCTCGGCGCCGGCACCGGGGAGGAGCCGCCCGGCCCCGGCGCGCAGAAGAACGGCGTGCGCGGCGCCCGCGCCTCCGGCAACGTCGACCCGACCGCGAGCGTCCCGGTGGACCTGCGCCGGGCCGTCAACCACGCCACCGGCACCTTCAAGACCTTCTCCGAGATCCGCTACGCCGCCGGATCAGGGGAGAAGGCGCCCGAGCCCGCGCTCGTCATCGGCCAGCGGCTCAGCGACATCAACGGCGACCCGTACGACCTGTACTACCTCTTCCCGCTGACGCAGGAGGAGGAGTCCCTCAACCTGATCAAGGTCACCATCGCCACCGCCGGCCTGTTCGTCGTCGTGCTGCTCGGCGCCATCGCCTGGCTCGTCGTACGCCAGGTCGTGACGCCGGTGCGGATGGCCGCCGGGATCGCCGAGCGGCTCTCGGCCGGGCGGTTGCAGGAGCGGATGAAGGTCACCGGCGAGGACGACATCGCGCGCCTGGGCGAGGCCTTCAACAAGATGGCCCAGAACCTCCAGCACAAGATCCAGCAGTTGGAGGACCTGTCGCGGATGCAGCGCCGGTTCGTCTCGGACGTCTCGCACGAGCTGCGGACGCCGCTCACGACGGTACGCATGGCCGCCGACGTCATCCACGACGCCCGGGTCGACTTCGACCCGGTCACCGCACGCTCGGCCGAACTGCTCGCGGGGCAGCTCGACCGGTTCGAGTCGCTGCTGTCCGACCTGCTGGAGATCAGCCGGTTCGACGCGGGCGCCGCGGCCCTGGAGGCGGAGCCGATCGACCTGCGTGACGTCGTACGCCGCGTCATCGACGCGGCCGAGCCGCTCGCCGAGCACAAGGGCACCCGGATCCGCGTCCTCGGCGACACCCAGCCCGTCATCGCCGAAGCCGACTCCCGCCGCGTGGAGCGGGTGCTGCGCAACCTCGTCGTCAACGCCGTGGAGCACGGCGAAGGCCGCGATGTGGTGGTACGCCTGGCCTCCGCGGGCGGGGCCGTCGCGGTCGCCGTCCGCGACTACGGCGTCGGCCTCAAGCCCGGCGAGGCCACCCGCGTCTTCAACCGCTTCTGGCGGGCCGATCCCGCACGGGCGCGCACCACGGGCGGCACCGGCCTCGGCCTGTCCATCGCCGTCGAGGACGCGCGGCTGCACGGTGGCTGGCTCCAGGCGTGGGGCGAGCCCGGCGGGGGTTCGCAGTTCCGCCTCACCCTGCCGCGTACCGCCGACGAACCGCTGCGGGGGTCCCCGATCCCGCTGGAGCCCGAGGACTCGCGGGCCAACCGGGCCAGGGCCGCCGCCGAGGCCGCGGGCGCCGCGGCGCCCCAGCAGCCGGGGGACGGCGCCGACCGGTCGCCAATACCGCCGCGGTCGGCGGTCGCCGGAGCCTTGCCGGTACCCGCGGATCCGACGGCGCTGCCGGGCAACGGGGCCCGGGTCGTGGCGCGGCCGGCCGAGCAGGCAGCAGCAGGGGAGGACACACCTGATGGACGCTGAGCCCAGGAGCGCGAGGAGCACGAGGGGCGCGAGGGGCGGGAACGCGCGGGCCGGTGGTGCGGGGTCCGGTGCCGCGGGGTCCGGTGCCGCGGGGTCCGGGAGCGTGCACGCGCGCCGTCGGCTGAGGAGCCTGCGGGCCTGTGCCCTCGGCGCTGCCGCGCTGCTGGTGGCCGGCTGCGCCTCCATGCCCGATTCCGGCGATATCCGCCCGGTGCAGGCCTCGCAGGGCGTCGACTCGCAGGTCCGGGTGTTCAGCGTGCCGCCTGCCGACAAGGCCAGCCCGGCCGAGATCGTCGACGGCTTCCTTGAGGCGATGACCAGCGACGACCCGCAGCTGGAGACCGCCCGCAAGTACCTGACCGAGGACGCCGCGAAGAACTGGAAGCCCGGCGCGGCCGTCACCGTGCTCTCCGCCGGCCTCGACCGGCGCTCCGTGCAGGGCGAGAAGGACCCGGCGGGCCCCCGCTGGGAGGTGTCCGGCGAGAAGCTCGCGACGGTGGACGAGCGCAGCGCGTACCAGCCGGAGACCGGCGGCGGGGGCTACAAGGAGTTCCTCCAACTGGTCAAGGTGGACAACAAGCACTGGCGGATCGCGACCCCGCCCAGCAGCCTCGTACTCAGCGAATCCGACTTCCAGCGCATCTACATGCCCGTCAACAAGTACTACTTCGCGGGCGGCACACTCGTCGCCGACCCCGTCTACGTGCGTCAGCGCAGCGACCCCGACTCGCGCATGGACCCCACCACGCAGGCCGTGAAGTCGCTGCTCGCCGGGCCGTCCCACTGGCTGGCCCCGGTCGTCGAGTCCAGCTTCCCCACCGGGACGGAACTGCGCGAGGGCACCAAGTCCCTCTCGTACGACGGCCAGAACACGCTGCGCGTCCCGCTCAACGACAAGGCGGGCAGCGTCGCGCAGCCGCAGTGCCAGAAGATGGCGACCCAACTCCTGTACACCGTCAAGGAGCTGACGGCGTCCCGGCTGGAGCGGGTCGAACTGCTGCGCGCCGACGGCAAGACCTCGCTGTGCGCGGTGACCGAGGCATCGGCGGCCGTGATCGCCAACCGGGTGCCGAGCCCCCACTACCAGTACTACGTCGACAAGGACGGCCGGCTGGTCCGGATGGAGCTCGACGTCACCAGCGAGGACCAGCAGTACCGGCCGCAACGGGTGCCGGGGCCGCTGGCCGAGAACTCCGCTTTCAAGGTCGGCTCGGCGGCCGTGGCGTACGACGAGCGGCGCGCGGCGGTGGTCTCCGAGGACGGGCACGCGCTGTACGTCGTGGCTCTGGCGACACCCGGGGCCATGCCGCAGCCGGTGCTGACGGCCAAGGGGAACAAGCCGAACATGCTGACCGCCCCGAGTTGGGACGCGGCCGGCGACCTGTGGATCGCGGAGCGGGATTCCGGACTGTGGCGGGTGCCCGGCGGGACCGGAACACCCGAAAAGGTGCAGGTGGCCGGGTTGGACGGCGGGCAGATCACTTCGTTGAAGGCCTCCTCCGACGGGGTGCGGATCGCGCTGCTCGTGCAGCGGGACGACAGCCGCAAGAACCTGTACATCGGGCGCATCGAACGGCCCGCCAAGGGGGAGGCCGGGGCGGTGTCGGTGCGCGAGCTGCGCCCGGCGGCGCCGCAGATGGCGGAGGTGACGGCGATGAGCTGGGCGCCGCGGGGCCGGCTGCTGGTGGTGGGCCGGGAGAGCGGCGAGGTCGTCCAGGCCCGCTACATGCTGGCGGACGGCTCGATGGTCGCGGCGAGCCTGCCGGGCGCGAGCGGGCTGCTCGCGGTGACGGTCGCCGCCTCGGAGGAGGAGACGAAACCGGAGCCGCCGGTGGTGGGGTACTCGGAGGGCGACGGCATCGTGTGGCTGCCGCCGGGGGCGCAGTGGCGTACGGCGGCGGCGGGCGGCCGAGCGCCGGTGTACCCGGGCTGAGCTGCGGTTTCGCTGGTTGTCCACAGGGGTGGCGGGCCTGTGCCCGGCCCGGCAGAGTGGGGCTATGCGGGGGTGGTGGGGGGAGCTCGCCGGGCTGGTCCTGCCGGTCGACTGCGCCGGCTGCGGGGCCGACCGGGTGCTGCTGTGCGCCGCTTGCCGGGAGGCGCTGAGCGGGGCCGCCGCGGGGCGGGTGCGGCCCTCTCCGCCGCCTGCGGGGCTGCCGGTGGTGCATGCCGCGGCCGTGTACGGGGATGGCGTACGGGCTGTCCTGCTGGCGCACAAGGAGCGCGGGGCGCTGCCGCTGGCCGGGGCGCTCGGCGCTGCCCTGGCGGCGGCGATCTCCTCCACCGGGAGCGGGGCGGGGGTGGGGGCGGGGGAGCTGGCCCTGGTACCGGTTCCCTCGGCGCGCCGCCGGGTACGGGCGCGCGGGCATGATCCGGCGCGCAGGATCGCGCTGGCGGCCGCGGCGCGGCTGCGGCGGGCCGGTGTTCCCGCGCGCGTGGCGCCCGTACTGCGGCTGCGGCGGGCGGTGGCCGACCAGGCGGGCCTGGGGGCCCGCCAGAGGCGGGAGAACCTCGCGGGGGCGCTGGCGGTGTGCCGGGACGGGGCGCGGCTGACGGACGGGGCCGCGCTCGTGCTCGTGGACGACCTCATCACCACCGGAGCGACGCTGGCGGAGGCGGCCCGGGCGGTGCGGGCGGCCGGTCTCGGGGCGGGGGCGCCGGGGCCGGCGTCGGGGTCCGCGCCGGGGATCGTTCTGCGGGCGGCGGTGGTGGCCGCGCCGGCGGACTCTTTCGTGCGGATCCGGCCGACAACTCCTCCGGAGCAAAATTCTTCCGAATAGATTTGGAACTGGAGGGGAAGGCCCATCGTTGCAGGTGATAAGACGGAAGAGACATCTGGACGGAGATACGGTCCGGTAGCGGGTGCCGACAGCGGGCATAGAGAGATATGTTCGGTGGTGAGGGACTGGCGAACCTCGCGCCCCACGGATCGGATCGCACGTTCTGGGAATCTGCGTCAGGGAGGCTGTCGCTCTACTCCGCAGTCGGTGGGATGTGGATCTTGCCGATGGGGGAGGAGGAGGTGGAAGTCGCCAGTCCGAGGCTCCGGTGTTCACCGGGGCCTGGTGCGAAAGGGAGACGCTTCGCCCCCTGGGCGAAGTTATCCGGGAACGGAGTTCTGCGTGGACATCGTCGTCAAGGGCCGCAAGACCGAAGTGCCCGACCGGTTCCGCAAGCACGTGGCCGAGAAGCTGAATCCGGAGCGGATCCAGAAGCTCGACGCCAAGGTGATCAGCTTGGACGTCGAGGTGTCCAAGGAACACAACCCGCGTCAGGCCGACCGTTCCGACCGCGTGGAGATCACCCTGCATTCGCGAGGCCCGGTGATCCGTGCCGAGGCGGCGGCCGCCGATCCGTATGCGGCGCTCGACCTGGCTCAGGACAAGCTGGAGGCCCGGCTGCGCAAGCAGCACGACAAGCGTTACACCCGCCGCGGCAGCGGCCGGCTCTCGGCGGCAGAGGTCGCCGACGTCGTCCCGGACGCGGCTCGTCTGAACGGGAGCGGCGAGCCGGTCAGCGACGAGAAGGCGGACGCGATCCCGACGACCCGGATCGGATCGCTGGAAGTGCAGGGCGAAGGTCCGCTCATCGTTCGCGAGAAGACGCACTCGGCCGCACCCATGTCGCTCGACCAGGCTCTGTACGAGATGGAACTGGTCGGTCACGACTTCTATCTGTTCGTCGACTCCGACACCAAGATGCCCAGCGTCGTCTACCGACGTCATGCGTACGACTACGGCATCATCCACCTGAACCCCGACGGCGCTTCCAGCTCGGACGAGTCCGGTGCGGGCGCCGGCGGCGCGCTCGGCGGCTGAGCACACCATTCGTTGCCCCTGCGGGACGCCGAGGCGTTCCGCAGGGGCTCTTGTATGACGGGTATGCGCCAGGTGGCCGTCGACTGACCCCGCCCGGTGGCGCGGGCATGGAATCATGGCGGGCAGTCAATCGGCGGCGGTGCCCGTCGGGTTGGCCCAGCAGCTCAGCACATGCAGGGGGAGGAACGATGGCGGACGGCTTCGGGCCGGTGCGCGGTGACGACGGTGCGGGCTGCCGTGAGGCGGCCCGTGAGGCGGCCCGGGCGGCGGAGGCCGCCGGCTCGTCGGCCGGGGAGCCCATCCGGGTACTCGTGGTCGACGACCACGCGCTCTTCCGGCGCGGGCTGGAGATCGTCCTCGCGCAGGAGGAGGACATTCAGGTCGTCGGTGAGGCGGGTGACGGCGCGGAGGCCGTGGACAAGGCGGCCGACCTGCTGCCGGACATCGTGCTGATGGACGTACGCATGCCCAGGCGCGGCGGGATCGAGGCGTGCACGTCGATCAAGGAGGTGGCGCCCTCCGCGAAGATCATCATGCTGACGATCAGCGACGAGGAGGCGGACCTCTACGACGCGATCAAGGCGGGCGCGACCGGGTACCTCCTGAAGGAGATTTCGACGGACGAGGTGGCCACGGCGATCCGGGCCGTCGCGGACGGGCAGTCTCAGATCAGCCCCTCGATGGCGTCGAAACTGCTCACCGAGTTCAAGTCGATGATCCAGCGGACCGACGAGCGGCGGCTGCTGCCGGCGCCCAGGCTGACGGACCGGGAGCTGGAAGTCCTGAAGCTGGTGGCCACGGGCATGAACAACCGTGACATCGCGAAGGAGTTGTTCATCTCCGAGAACACGGTGAAGAACCACGTCCGCAACATCCTGGAGAAGCTTCAGCTGCACTCCCGGATGGAGGCCGTGGTCTACGCGATGCGGGAGAAGATCCTCGAAATCCGCTGACCGTCCCGGGCGGGGGCGGGGGCGGTGCGACGAGTGCCCCGCTTCAGGCGCTCCCCCAGGAGCGGTCGTCTAGGGCACACCTCTACGGGCTCCTCTACGGGCCCACCTCTACGGGCGCCGCGCGGACAGCTCCGCGACGACGGCCGCCGCCTCCTGCGCGCTCTGCGCGCGCTCGACGCGTACGTCCTCGCACCCCACCCACCGCGCGGCCTCCCACAGGGCCTCCGCCATCGCGGAGGCGGCCTTGGGCGTCTCCAGCGAGAGCTGGCGGGCGACCAGGGTGGTGCCCTCGCGGCCCGGGTCGACGCGGCCCTGGAGCCGCCCGCCCGCCAGCAGCGGCATCGCGAAGTACCCGTGGATCCGCTGGGGCTTGGGGACGTACGCCTCCAGACGGTGCGTGAAACCGAAGATCCGCTCGGTGCGGGGGCGGTCCCAGATCAGCGAGTCGAACGGGGAGAGCAGAGTCGTGCGGTGGCGGCCGCGGGGGACCGTCGCCAGCGCCGCCGGGTCCGCCCAGGCGGCCCCTCCACGACGGTCGCGCCCCCAGCCCTCGACCTCGACCGGCACCAGTCCGGAGTCCGAGATGACCGCGTCGACCTGCTCGCCCTTGAGGCGGTGGTAGTCGGCGATGTCGGCGCGGGTGCCGACGCCCAGGGACTTCCCGGCGAGCGCGACGAGGCGGCGCAGGCACTCGCGGTCGTCCAGGTCGTCGTGGAGCAGCGCGTCCGGGACGGCCCGCTCCGGCAGGTCGTAGACCCGCTTCCAGCCGCGCCGCTCACCGCACACCACCTCGCCGGTGTCGAGCAGCCACTCCACCGCGATCTTGGTCTCGGACCATTCGAACCACTCTCCGCCGTTCTTGGCACCGCCGAGCTCGGTCGAGGTCAGCGGGCCGTCCGCCCTGAGGCGCTCCAGGACCGCCTTCGTCGAGCGGTCCTTGTCCCGCAGGACGTGCCAGCGGTGGCCGCGCGCGTAGCGGGCCCGGCGGCGGAAGGCGAAGTGCGGCCACTCCTCGACGGGGAGGATGCAGGCCGCGTGCGACCAGTACTCGAAGGCGTGGCGGTCGGACCAGTACGCCGCCTCCACCGCCTTGCGGTCCACCGCGCCGAGGCGGGCGTACGCGACCAGCTCGTGCGACCGCGCCAGGACCGAGATCGTGTCCAGCTGTACGGCGCCCAGGTGGCGCAGCACGCCCCGCACCCCTGCCCGCCGGTCGGGCGCCCCGAGGAAGCCCTGTGCGCGAAGGGCGATGCGGCGGGCTTCGTCGGCGGAGAGCGAGAGCAAGGTCATGCCGGCAGCCTAAGCCGGGCCACTGACAGCGGGCTCTGACCGGGGCGTTGAGGGCAGGTACGGCAGTGCCGGCGTCAGGCCGAGGTCCGAGGGGAGCAGGGCGCCCACCCAGCAGTCGCGTGCGGTGCCGCCCGTCCGCAGTGCGGCGCGCAGGGTGCCCTCGACGCGGAAACCGGCCTTCTTCGCGACGGCCCGCGAGCCGTCGTTGCCGACCTCGGCGCGCCACTCCAGCCGTACGGCGCCCAGCTCGGTGAAGGCCCAGCGTGCGACGGCGCCCACGGCCTCGGTCATGAAGCCGTGCCCCCGGTGCTCCTTGGCCGTCCAGTAGCCGATCTCGTACCCGTCCTCCCCGCGTACGTGGACGCCGACGGCCGCGACCAGCGGGCCGTCGGCGCCGAGGCGTACGGCGAAGCTGTAGCCAGTGTCCTGGCGCCAGCCGTCCGGGACGATCTCGTTCACGAAGCTGTGCGCGTGCTCGCGCTCGTAGGGGGAGGGCACCATGGTCCAGCGCTGGATGTCCGGGTCCTGCGCGGCCGCGTAGACCTCGTCCTCGTCCGCCGGGACGAAAGGCCGCAATTCCAGCCTGGACGTGCTCAGTGTGATGGGCTCCATGAACGAATTCTGCTGTTCGCGTCTGCCCACGGCGAACAGTTTTCGGGAAACTCCTCGGGGACACGGCACCTTCCATGTCCCCCGTACGTTCTCAATCCGGGTGCCAGCCGCCCTGCGGATACGGCGGACCTCCCGACGCGACCACGTCCTCGCTTACGATGGCCGTTGCGGTGGGGCCCACCTGCCGTGCCCGTGTACGTACAGTGCCCAGGCCCGACCGGCAAGGAGACAAACCTCGGTGTCCGTCTTCAACAAGCTCATGCGTGCAGGCGAAGGCAAGATCCTGCGCAAACTGCACCGCATCGCGGACCAGGTCAACTCCATCGAAGAGGACTTCGTCAACCTCTCCGACGCCGAGTTGCGGGCGCTCACGGACGAGTACAAGCAGCGTTTCCAGGACGGCGAGAGCCTGGACGACCTGCTGCCCGAGGCCTTCGCGACCGTTCGCGAGGCCGCCAAGCGCGTCCTCGGCCAGCGCCACTACGACGTCCAGATGATGGGCGGCGCGGCGCTGCACCTCGGCTATGTCGCCGAGATGAAGACCGGTGAGGGCAAGACCCTCGTCGGCACCCTGCCCGCGTACCTGAACGCGCTGTCCGGCAAGGGCGTCCACCTGATCACGGTGAACGACTACCTCGCCGAGCGCGACTCCGAGCTGATGGGCCGGGTGCACAAGTTCCTCGGCCTGGAGGTCGGCTGCATCCTGGCGAACATGTCGCCGGCGCAGCGCCGCGAGCAGTACAACTGCGACATCACCTACGGCACGAACAACGAGTTCGGCTTCGACTACCTGCGCGACAACATGGCGTGGTCGCAGGACGAGCTCGTCCAGCGCGGCCACAACTTCGCCGTGGTCGACGAGGTCGACTCGATCCTCGTCGACGAGGCCCGTACCCCGCTGATCATCTCCGGCCCGGCCGACCAGGCCACGAAGTGGTACGGCGACTTCGCGAAGCTGGTCACCCGCCTCACCAGGGGCGAGGCCGGCCAGCCGCTCAAGGGCATCGAGGAGACCGGCGACTACGAGGTCGACGAGAAGAAGCGCACCGTCGCCATCCACGAGTCCGGTGTCGCCAAGGTCGAGGACTGGCTCGGCATCGAGAACCTGTACGAGTCGGTGAACACCCCGCTCGTCGGCTACCTGAACAACGCCATCAAGGCGAAGGAACTGTTCAAGGCCGACAAGGACTACGTCGTCATCGACGGCGAAGTCATGATCGTCGACGAGCACACCGGCCGTATCCTCGCCGGCCGCCGCTACAACGAGGGCATGCACCAGGCGATCGAGGCGAAGGAAGGGGTGGACATCAAGGACGAGAACCAGACCCTCGCCACGATCACCCTGCAGAATTTCTTCCGCCTCTACTCGAAGCTGTCGGGTATGACCGGTACGGCCATGACCGAAGCCGCCGAGTTCCACCAGATCTACAAGCTCGGTGTCGTCCCGATCCCGACCAACCGGGACATGGTCCGCAAGGACCAGCCGGACCTGATCTACCGGACCGAGGTCGCGAAGTTCGCCGCCGTCGTCGACGACATCGCGGAGAAGCACGAGAAGGGCCAGCCGATCCTCGTCGGTACGACGTCGGTCGAGAAGTCCGAGTACCTCTCCCAGCAGCTCTCCAAGCGCGGCATTCCGCACGAGGTGCTCAACGCCAAGCAGCACGACCGTGAGGCGACGATCGTCGCCCAGGCCGGCCGCCGCGGCGCCGTCACCGTCGCCACGAACATGGCCGGCCGCGGTACCGACATCAAGCTCGGCGGCAACCCGGACGACCTCGCCGAGGCCGAGCTGCGCCAGCGCGGCCTGGACCCGGAGGAGCACATCGAGGAGTGGGCGCACGCCCTGCCCGAGGCGCTCACCCGTGCCGAGGCGGCGGTGAAGGCGGAGTTCGAGGAGGTCAAGGAGCTCGGCGGGCTGTACGTGCTGGGCACCGAGCGCCACGAGTCGCGCCGTATCGACAACCAGCTGCGCGGCCGCTCCGGCCGACAGGGCGACCCGGGCGAGTCCCGCTTCTACCTGTCGCTGGGCGACGACCTGATGCGGCTGTTCAAGGCGCAGATGGTCGAGCGCGTCATGGCGATGGCGAACGTGCCGGACGACGTGCCGATCGAGAACAAGATGGTGACGCGGGCGATCGCGTCGGCCCAGTCGCAGGTCGAGACCCAGAACTTCGAGACGCGCAAGAACGTCCTGAAGTACGACGAGGTCCTCAACAACCAGCGTGAGGTCATCTACCGGGAGCGCCGCCGGGTCCTGGAGGGCGAGGACCTGCAGGAGCAGGTGCGCCACATGATGGACGACACGATCGACGCGTACATCGCGGCCGAGACGGTCGAGGGCTTCGCCGAGGAGTGGGACCTGGAGCGCCTGTGGGGCGCCTTCAAGCAGCTCTACCCGGTGAAGGTCACCATCGAGGAGCTGGAGGAGGCCGCGGGCGACCGCGCGGGCATCACCGCCGAGTTCATCGCGGAATCCGTCAAGGACGACATCCACGAGCAGTACGAGGCGCGCGAGAAGACGCTCGGCTCCGAGGTCATGCGTGAGCTGGAGCGGCGCGTGGTGCTGTCGGTCCTGGACCGCAAGTGGCGTGAGCACCTGTACGAGATGGACTACCTGCAGGAGGGCATCGGCCTGCGGGCGATGGCCCAGAAGGACCCGCTGGTCGAGTACCAGCGCGAGGGCTTCGACATGTTCAACGCCATGCAGGACGGCATCAAGGAGGAGTCCGTCGGCTACCTGTTCAACCTGGAGGTCCAGGTGGAGCAGCAGGTCGAGGAGGTTCTGGTGCAGGACGCGGCGCCGTCGCTGACGAAGGAGCCGGTGGCCGCCGTCCGTCCGGAGATCCGGGCGAAGGGGCTGGACGCTCCGCAGCGTCCGGACCGGCTGCACTTCTCGGCGCCGACGGTCGACGGTGAGGGCGGTGTGGTCGAGGGTGACTTCGAGGCCGATGGCTCCGGCGGTGACGGGATGACGCGTGCCGAGCGGCGCAAGGCGCAGAAGGCGTCCGGCGGGCGTCGCCGCAAGAAGTAACCCCGCTGGGGTTGGTCCGCCGGCCGGGGCCGGGCACCGTACGCGGTGTCCGGCCCCGGCCGTGTTGTGTGCCGGTGCGGTGCGGTGCGGTGCGGTGCGGTGCGGTGTGCGGTGCGGCCGCCGGGGCTCGGCCCCGGGCCCCGCGCCTCAAACGCCGGCGGGGCTCAAGATCGGGGCTCGGCCCCGGGCCCCGCGCCTCAATCGCCGGCGGGGCTGGGCGTGGGCCCGGGCTTTGAGCGTCGGTGGGGCTGGGGGTGGCCTCCAGAGGGCTCAGGGGCGGGGGCCCTGGATTTCGACCGCCGCGCAGCGCCAGCGGAGGTCCTGGCCCTGTTCCAGGCGGAAGGCCATCGCCGTCACGCGGTCGCCCGTGGCGATGCGGGCGAAGGCCTCGATGACGCCCGGGCCGGGGGTGAAGCGTCCGCACTGGCGGATGACGGGGCGCGGGCGCTCGCCCAGGGGGCTGTCCGGGGCGAGGGTGACCAGCTGCTGGTAGGCCGGGCCGATGGTGTGGCCGAGGAGCGAGTGGACGGGGCGGCGGCCGGTGACGACGGCCAGCAGCCGTTCGGCGAACCAGTGGTGCGGGCCCTGCCGTACCGCCGGTGGCGGGTTCCCCGGGCGCCGTGAGTCGCGGCGCCCGGCGGGGCGGGTCCGGGCAAGGGCGGCGCCGCCGGGCCGGCGGCGGCTTCCGTCGCCGGTCATCGTGCCGCGCATCGTGGTGTCCATCGCGATCTGCCCCCGTACAGGCTGGGCCCGGAGCGGTACCGAGCGGTAACTTGATGGGGTTCTTCTACGGCCGCCCGAACACGCTCCGCAACCACCCGCGCGGCCCGGACCGACGGGGCCCCGGTTCACCTATCCGAGTGCGCGGCGCCCCGCGTACCGCCTCGGCGACGCCTGCCCGGGGACGGCGGTGGACGCACGCGGGCCCGGGCCCCGCACCCCGAAGGGGGACGGCGCCGTCACTCCGCCGGACGGCGTCACCGTCCCGCAGCGCGGGTCCGGCCCGGCCGCCCCCGACCGGGAGGCCCGGCCGGGGCCGAGTCGCACGGGGGCATCACGCGAAGCGGCGTCAGCCGTATCCTGAGGGTTCTCCGACTACCGAAAGCAGCCGGCCATGCGCGTGTACGTCCCCCTGACCCTCCCCGGGCTCGCCGAGGCGCACCGGGCGGATGAGCTGGGCCCCGCCCCGCTGCGTGCGTACGCGGTCACCCCCGGGCTCCGCGAGTGGTACGTGTCGCAGGACATCGAGGAGCTGGAGTACGCGGCCCTCGGCCGGGCCGCCGCCGCCTCCCTGCGGATGATCGCGCGGGACGCGGACGCCCCGCGCAAGCGGGTCGTCGTGGCGCTCGACGTCGACGATAAGGCCGCCACCGCCGTCCCCGGCCTCGACGAGGCCACGCTCGGCCAGGTGACCCTCGGGCAGGCCGTACGGCTCACCACGGCCGCCGCCGTGCACGTGGACGCCGACGACGCCCAGGCGGACGTGGCCGCCGCCGCAGGTGCCGTCGAAGCCGCCGACGCGGGGGACGACGACGCGCGGTTCGCCGTCGACGGCGCCGAGGACCACGAGCTGCTGTGGTTCGGGGTGCAGGAGATCCCGGGGCTGCTCAAGTGACGCACATCGTCTGGGACTGGAACGGGACCCTCCTGCACGACATCGACGCCGTCATAGCCGCGACCAACGCCTCCTTCGCCGAGCTCGGCTTCGCGCCGATCACTCTGGAGACCTACCGCGACCTGTACGTCGTACCGGTGCCGAAGTTCTACGAGCGCCTCATGGGCCGGCTGCCCACCGAGGACGAGTGGCTGCTCATGGACGCCACCTTCCACCGTCACTACTGGGCCTCCGCCGAGGACGCCGCGCTCGCCGAGGGCGCCCGGGAGCTGCTCCAGGGCTGGCAGCGGGACGGGCTCACTCAGTCCCTGCTCTCCCTCGCGCCCCATGAGAAGCTCGTGCCCCTGGTGCAGGCGCACGGGATCCACCTGCACTTCCTTCGCGTCGACGGCCGGACCGGGCCCTCCCACACCTCCAAGGCGGGGCATCTCGTACGCCATCTTGAAGCGCTGGAGGAGACGGGCGTGACGCCCGGCCGTACGGTCCTCATCGGGGACGCGGTGGACGACGCGGTCGCCGCCGCCCACGTCGGCGCCCGGGCGGTTCTCTACACGGGCGGTTCGCACAGCCGCCGCAGTCTGGAATCAGCCGGTGTGCCGGTCGTCGACACCCTGGCAGAAGCCGTACTCACAGCTCGCCGACTGGCCGAATAGCGACTTGCACGGAAGGCGTCCCGCGTCGCTGCGCAGAACGTCAAAGTTCCACCCCCGGATTTGTACACATACAGCTCATGACGGGGCGGGGGTGGATCGAGATAGCCTTGACCCGTGATCAGCGCGATAGTCATCGGGGGCACTGAAGCCCCCGGCCCGCGCCCGGCGCACGAACGTGCCCGGGCCTTCGCTGATCCCCGCTGCCGGGACCTCGCGCCGATCATGGCTGATTCCGTCCCGGCCGCCTCTCCCGACGGCATAGCGTCGATCGCGACCGGACACCCGCCTCGCGGCGCTACGTCATTTCTTCCTTCACCTACGTCGTGCAATGGCGCGCGACAGGAGCAGAGGACATGCAGACCAAGCTGGACGAAGCAAAGGCCGAGCTGCTCACACGGGCGGCCCGGGTAGCTGAGAACAGCCCGGCCGGGGGGCTACTTCCGACTGGGTCCGAGCAGGGAGAGCGTCCGGACCGGGACGCCGTGCTCGCCTACCTCCAGCGCTACTACCTCCACACCGCCCCCGAGGACCTCGTGGACCGGGACCCGGTCGACGTGTACGGGGCGGCGCTCTCTCACTACCGGATCGCCGAGAACCGGCCGCAGGGCACCGCGAACGTGCGCGTGCACACCCCGACCGTCGAGGAGAACGGCTGGACCTCCAGTCACTCCGTCGTCGAGGTGGTCACCGACGACATGCCGTTCCTCGTGGACTCCGTGACCAACGAGCTGTCCCGGCAGGGTCGCGGCATCCACGTCGTGATCCACCCCCAGGTCGTCGTCCGCCGTGACGTCACCGGCAAGCTGATCGAGATCCTCGGTCCCGACTGCGACGCCCACGGTCCCCGTACCGCGCGCCCCCACGACTCCCTCGTCGAGTCCTGGATCCACGTCGAGATCGACCGCGAGACCGACCGCGCCGACCTCAAGCAGATCAACGTCGACCTGCTGCGCGTCCTGTCCGACGTACGCGAGTCCGTCGAGGACTGGGAGAAGATGCGCGACGCCGCGCTGCGCATCGCCGAAGGCCTGGCCGACGAGCCGACCGCGGTAGACCTGCGCGACTACGAGCTCGAAGAGGCCCGCGAGCTGCTGCGCTGGCTCGCCGACGACCACTTCACCTTCCTGGGCTACCGCGAGTACAACCTCGTCGACGGCGACGCCCTGTCCGCCGTGCCCGGCACCGGCCTCGGCATCCTGCGCTCCGACCCGCACCACAGCGGCAAGGACGAGGGCCACCCCGTCTCGCCGTCCTTCAACCGGCTCCCGGCCGACGCCCGCGCCAAGGCCCGCGAGCACCACCTGCTGGTGCTGACCAAGGCCAACAGCCGCTCCACCGTGCACCGCCCCTCGTACCTCGACTACGTGGGCGTGAAGAAGTTCGACGCCGAGGGCAATGTCGTCGGCGAGCGCCGCTTCCTCGGCCTCTTCTCCTCCGCCGCGTACACCGAGTCCGTGCGCCGGGTCCCGGTCATCCGCCGCAAGGTGGCCGAGGTGCTGGAGGGCGCCGGCTTCGCGCCGAGCAGCCACGACGGCCGCGACCTGCTCCAGATCCTGGAGACCTACCCGCGCGACGAGCTGTTCCAGACCCCGGTCGACCAGCTCCAGGCCATCGCCACCTCCGTGCTCTACCTCCAGGAACGCCGCAGGCTGCGGCTGTACCTGCGCCAGGACGAGTACGGGCGCTACTACTCGGCGCTCGTCTACCTGCCGCGCGACCGCTACACCACCGGGGTGCGGCTGCGGCTGATCGACATCCTGAAGGAGGAGCTCGGCGGCACCAGCGTCGACTTCACCGCCTGGAACACCGAGTCGATCCTCTCCCGCATCCACTTCGTCATCCGCATCCCGCAGGGCACCGAACTGCCCGTCCTCACCGACGCCGACGTCGAGCGCATCGAAGGCCGCCTGGTGGAGGCCGCCCGCTCCTGGGCCGACGGCTTCTCCGAGGCCCTCATCGCCGAGCTCGGTGAAGAGCGCGCCGCCGAGCTGCTGCGCCGCTACGGCACCCCGTTCCCCGAGGGCTACAAGGCCGACCACTCGCCGCGCGCCGCCGTCGCCGACCTCTGCCACCTGGAGCGGCTCTCCGCCAGCGAGCGCGAGTTCGCGCTCTCGCTGTACGAGCCGGTCGGCGCGGGCCCCGGTGAGCGCCGGTTCAAGATCTACCGCACCGGTGACCAGGTCTCGCTGTCCGCGGTCCTGCCGGTGCTCCAGCGCCTGGGTGTCGAGGTCACCGACGAGCGCCCGTACGAGCTGCGCCGCTCGGACCGGGTCAGCGCGTGGATCTACGACTTCGGGCTGCGGATGCCCCTTCCCACCGGGAACGGGGGCGACACCTACCTCGGCGACGACGCCCGCGAGCGCTTCCAGGAGGCCTTCGCAGCCGTCTGGCGGGGCGAGGCGGAGAACGACAACTTCAACGCCCTGGTGCTGAGCGCCGGGCTGACCTGGCGGCAGGCCGTCGTCCTGCGCGCGTACGCGAAGTACCTGCGCCAGGCCGGCTCCACCTTCAGCCAGGACTACATGGAGGACACCCTCCGCAACAACGTCCACACCACCCGGCTGCTGGTCTCGCTCTTCGAAGCCCGGATGTCGCCCGTCCGCCAGGCCGCCGGCAGCGAGCTCGTCGACGCGATGCTGGAGGAGCTCGACGGGGCCCTGGACCAGGTCGCCTCGCTCGACGAGGACCGCATCCTGCGCGCCTTCCTCACCCTCATCAAGGCCACCCTGCGGACCAATTTCTTCCAGTTGAACGCCGCGGGCGAGCAGCACTCCTACGTGTCGATGAAGTTCGACCCGCAGGCCATCCCCGACCTCCCGGCGCCGCGCCCCGCCTACGAGATCTGGGTGTACTCCCCGCGCGTCGAGGGCGTCCACCTGCGCTTCGGCAAGGTCGCCCGAGGCGGCCTGCGCTGGTCCGACCGGCGCGAGGACTTCCGTACGGAGATCCTCGGCCTGGTCAAGGCGCAGATGGTCAAGAACACGGTCATCGTGCCGGTCGGCGCCAAGGGCGGCTTCGTCGCCAAGAACCTGCCCGACCCGTCGGCCGACCGCGACGCGTGGCTCGCCGAGGGCATCGCCTCGTACAAGATCTTCATCTCGGCGCTGCTCGACATCACCGACAACATGGTCGGCGGCGAGGTCGTACCGCCCCGGGGCGTGGTCCGCCACGACGAGGACGACACCTACCTCGTCGTCGCGGCCGACAAGGGCACCGCGACCTTCTCCGACATCGCCAACGGGGTCGCGGAGTCCTACGGCTTCTGGCTCGGCGACGCCTTCGCCTCCGGCGGCTCGGCCGGCTACGACCACAAGGGCATGGGCATCACCGCCCGGGGCGCCTGGGAGTCCGTCAAGCGGCACTTCCGCGAGCTCGGCCACGACACCCAGACCCAGGACTTCACCGTCGTCGGCGTCGGCGACATGTCCGGCGACGTCTTCGGCAACGGCATGCTGCTCTCCGAGCACATCCGCCTGGTCGCCGCCTTCGACCACCGGCACATCTTCATCGACCCGGACCCGGACGCGGCCACCTCGTACGCGGAGCGCCGCCGGCTGTTCGAACTGCCGCGCTCCTCGTGGGCCGACTACGACACCGCGCTGCTCTCCCCGGGCGGCGGCATCCACCCCCGCACCGCGAAGGCCATCCCGGTCAACGCGCACGTCCGCGCGGCCCTCGGCATCGAGGCGGGCGTCACCAAGATGACCCCGGCCGACCTGATGCGGGCCATCCTCCAGGCCCCCGTGGACCTGCTGTGGAACGGCGGCATCGGCACGTACGTCAAGGCGACGGCCGAAACCCACGCGGACGTGGGCGACAAGGCCAACGACGCCATCCGCGTCAACGGCTCGGACGTGCGGGCCAAGGTGATCGGCGAGGGCGGCAACCTGGGTCTGACCCAGCTCGGCCGGATCGAGTTCGCCCGTACCGGCGCCGGCGGCGAAGGCGGGAAGGTCAACACCGACGCCATCGACAACAGCGCCGGCGTGGATACCTCCGACCACGAGGTGAACATCAAGATCCTGCTCAACGCGGTCGTCGCCGACGGCGACATGACCGTCAAGCAGCGCAACAAGCTGCTCGCCGAGATGACCGACGAGGTCGGGCACCTGGTACTGCGCAACAACTACGCGCAGAACGTGGCCCTCTCCAACGGCGCGGCCCAGGCCCCCAGCCTGCTCCACGCCCAGCAGCGCTTCATGCGCCGCCTCGGCCGCGAAGGGCTGCTGGACCGGGCGCTGGAGTTCCTGCCCACCGACCGGCAGATCCGCGAGCTGCTGAACACCGGCAAGGGCCTGACCCAGCCGGAACTGGCCGTCCTGTTCGCCTACACCAAGATCACGGTGGCGAGCGAGCTCATCACCACCGGGCTGCCGGACGACCCGTACCTGCGCCGCCTGCTGCACGCGTACTTCCCGGCCGCCCTGCGGGAGCAGTTCCCGGAGCAGATCGACGCGCACGCGCTGCGCCGCGAGATCATCACCACGATCCTGGTCAACGACACCGTCAACACCGGTGGCTCGACCTTCCTGCACCGGCTGCGCGAGGAGACCGGGGCCTCCCAGGAGGAGATCGTCCGGGCGCAGCTCGCGGCCCGCGAGATCTTCGGCCTGGCCGAGGTGTGGGACGCGGTCGAAGCGCTCGACAACGAGGTCGCCGCCGATGTCCAGACCCGGGTGCGGCTGCACTCGCGGCGCCTGGTGGAGCGCGGTACCCGCTGGCTGCTGAACAACCGGCCGCAGCCGCTCCAGATCACCGAGACCATCGAGTTCTTCCAGGACCGGGTGACGCGGGTCTGGGCCGAGCTGCCCAAGCTGGTGCGCGGCGCCGACCTGGAGTGGTACGGGTCGATCATGGACGAGCTGACCGGCGAGGGCGTGCCGGAGGAACTGGCGGCCAAGGTCGCCGGCTTCTCCTCCGCCTTCCCGACGCTCGACATCGTCGCGATCGCGGACCGCACCGGCGCGGGCCCGCTGGATGTCGCCGAGGTGTACTACGACCTCGCCGACCGCCTGGAGATCACCCAGCTGATGGACCGGATCATCGAGCTGCCGCGGGCCGACCGCTGGCAGTCGATGGCCCGCGCCTCCATCCGCGAGGACCTGTTCGCCGCGCACGCGGCGCTGACCGCGGATGTGCTGTCGGTGGGCAACGGCAGCTCCACTCCCGAAGAGCGCTTCAAGGCGTGGGAGGAGAGGAACGCGGCGCTCATCGGGCGAGCCCGTACGACCCTGGACGAGATCCGGGGCTCGGACGACTTCGACCTGGCGAACCTGTCGGTGGCGATGCGGACGATGCGGTCGCTGCTGCGCGCGCACAGCTGATCGGCGGGTCGCTCCCGCGGGGGTGTACGGAACGGGCCGGCCCGGGACCTGAACGGTCCCGGGCCGGCCCGCCCCGTTGTACGGCGTGCCCGTTGTACGGCGTGCGCCGTCCGCCGCTGCGGCGCCGTCGCGGGGGCTCCGCCCCCGGGCCCCGCGCCTCAAACGCCGGCGGGGCTGGGTGGGTGCGCCTCAAACGTCGGTGGGGCTGGGTGGGTGCGGCGGGGGTGGACGGCGCGCCGCGGCTATCTCTTGGCCGTGGTGAAGGCTTCGTACGCCGCGCAGACCTCCGTGGAGGGGCCGTCCATGCGCAGGACGCCCGATTCAAGCCAGATCGCACGGTCGCAGGTCTCGCGGACCGTGTTGATGCCGTGGCTGACGAGGAAGACGGTGCCGGCGCGCTCGCGGAGCTCCGCGATGCGGGCCTGGCTGCGGCGCTGGAAGGCGGCGTCGCCGGTGGCCAGGGCCTCGTCGATCATCAGGACGTCGTGGTCCTTGGCGGCGGCGATGGAGAAACGCAGCCGCGCGCCCATGCCGGAGGAGTACGTCCGCATGGGCAGGGAGATGAAATCGCCCTTCTCGTTGATGCCGGAGAAGTCGACGATGTCCTGGTAGCGATCGCGGATCCGCTGCTTGGACATGCCCATCGCGAGGCCGCCGAGGACGACGTTGCTCTCGCCGGTCAGGTCGTTCATCAGAGCGGCGTTCACCCCCAGGAGGGACGGCTGGCCGTGCGAGTAGATCGCGCCGCCGGCCACCGGCTGGAGGCCGGCGATGGCGGCCAGCAGGGTGGACTTGCCCGAGCCGTTGGAGCCGATGAGCCCGATGGCCTCGCCCTTGTACGCGGTGAAGCTGACGCCCTTGACGGCGTGCACCTCGCGGATGCCGGGGGCGGGCCCGCGGGAGAAGATCCGGCTCAGGGCGGCGGTGGCGCCGCCCTTGCGGGCGCCGCTGCCCTGGACCTTGTAGACGACGTGGACCTCGTCCGCGATCACGGTCGGGACGCGGGTCGCGGTGTCAGCCACGGCCGTACTCCTCTTCGGACTTCCAGAAGTAGACGAAGCCGCCGGCGCCCGCCAGCACGGCCCAGCCGATGGCGATCGGCCACACGTGGTGGGGGAGCGACTGCGCCGGGAAGCTGTCGATCAGCGCGAAGCGCATCAGGTCGATGTAGACGGC
Source organism: Streptomyces sp. NPDC003038 (assembly GCF_040611115.1). NCBI lineage: Bacteria > Bacillati > Actinomycetota > Actinomycetes > Kitasatosporales > Streptomycetaceae > Streptomyces > Streptomyces sp. NPDC003038. The sequence goes on along the minus strand of NZ_JBEXNN010000018.1, from coordinate 111,073 downwards.
CGCCGGGTTGGTCTTGAGCATCAGCAGCACCCAGTGCGGCAGATGGTCCGTCTTCAGCACCTGGTCGATGGACCACATGACGCCCGACGAGTACATCCACGTGCGCAGGACGAAGGGCATCAGCTGGCTGACGTCCGGGCTCTTGCTGCCGATGCGGGCCATGACCATGGCGCAGCCGGCGGCGAAGACGGCCATCAGCAGGAGTGTCGGGACGGCCAGCAGCCAGGACGGACTCGGGGTCTGGCCGAAGGCGAACAGCAGGATGACCAGGGCGCCCATGGTGACCAGCAGCTGCTGGAAGAGCTGGACGACGGTGGAGAGGGGCAGGCTGGCGCGGGGGAAGTGCAGGGCGCGGACCAGGCCGAGATTGCTGTGCACGGAGCGGGTGCCGGCGTTGACGGAGCTGCCGATGAAGTCCCAGACGAAAACGCCTGTGATCAGGAACGGCACGTAGTCGGGCACGCCGTGGCTGGCCCGCATCACGATCCCGAAGACGAAGAAGTACACGGCGGCGTTGAGCAGCGGGGTCACCAGGTGCCAGACCTGGCCGAGTCTGGCCGTGCTGTACGTCGCCTGCATGCGGGCGGTCGCGTACGCGGTCACGAAGTGGCGGCGGGCCCAGAGCTCCCGGATGTAGCGGGGGAGGGTGGGGCGGGCGCCGCTGACGGTCAGGCCGTGGGCGGCGGCGAGTTCTGCGGGGCGCTCGGGGCGAGCGGGTGCGGTCGCGGTGGTCACAGGGGTCGCTTTCGCCGGGGTCAGGGTCTGGCTGGCGATGGGACGGGGCCGTATCGTCGCTACGGCGAGGTTAGAGCGGGCGTCGTCGGAACGCAACCGTATCGTCGCGACGGCTAGGGGAGGGCGTGCGCCGCTATGCTCTGCGCATGACCAAGGACCCCGCCTCCGCCGATTCCCCCGCTTCCGCACCGGCCCCCGCTCCCGCCCGTCGCGCCCCGGCAGGAGCCGCCGTCCTGCGCGAGGACGTCACCGAGGCGATCCGCGGGGCGGTGCTGGAGGAACTGGCCGCCGTCGGGTTCTCACGCATGTCGATCGAGGGAATCGCGCGGCGGGCGGGCGTCGGCAAGACCGCGGTGTACCGGCGGTGGAAGTCGAAGCTGCATCTGGTGCTGGACCTGGTGGGCGCCTTCGCGGCGGACGGCCTGCCGGTGCCCGCGACGGGGTCGCTGTACGGGGACGTACGCGCGCTGCTGGAGGTCATGTCACACGTGCTGCGGCATCCGGTGGCGTCCGCGGTGGTCCCCGATCTGCTGGTCGAGGCGGCGCGGAATCCGGAGATTGCGCAAGCGGTCCGGGGCGCGGTGCTGGACGGGCAGCGGCGGATGGCGGAGGGGATCGTCGCGGACGCGGTGTCCCGGGGCGAGTTGGGGGAGGGCGCGGATCCGGAACGGGCGCTCGATCTGGCGATCGGGCCGCTGTACTGGCGGCAGGTGGTGGTGCGGGACGCCGTGTCCGGGGAGTACCTGGACGACCTGGCCCGGTCGGTGGTCGCGGGGCTGCGGGCCGTCTGATCCCCGCGGAGCCCCGGAAAGCCGGGCGCGGCCCGGCTTCGTCTGCCCGGCCCGCCGGCAGGCTTACGGCGAGAGGCCCGGCACGCGTCCGCCCCGCCCGGCGGCAGGCTTACGGCCAGAGGCCCGCCGTCAGCTTGGCCAGGCCGGGTTCCAGGGCGGGTTCCAGGGCGGGTTCCGGGGCGGGGGACTGGGCCGAAGGCGCGGGGCGGCGGTCCTCCAGAGGCGTGATCGCCGGGACCGGGACCGGCTGCCCCAGGAAGACGCGGCGGACCACACGCTCCGCCGCGTGCCCGTCGTCGTACGGGCAGAAACGGGCCCGGAACGCCGCCCGGAGCTGGGCGGAGCGGGAGCCCTGCCAGTGGCCCGTGGCGAAGATGTCCACGAGCTCGTCCTCGGTCCGGGCGATCGCGCCCGGCGGGCACGTACGCAGGTCGAAGTAGGTGCCCCGGGCGGCCTCGTACGCCTCCCAGTCGTCCGCGTGGATGACGATCGGCCGGTCCAGCACCGCGTAGTCGAACATCAGGGACGAGTAGTCCGTCACCAACGCGTCCGAGGCCAGGCAGAGTTCCTCCACCGACGGGTACGAGGAGACGTCGATCAGACGGGGATGGGCGTCCGGCGCCCACCCGCTGTCCGCGTACGTGAGGTGGGTGCGCGTCAGCAGGGTGAAGCGGGGACCCAGGTCGCGCAGGACCCGCTCCAAGTCCAGGTGGTCGGGGCGGCTGCGCCGGTAGTCGCGGTGGGTGGGGGCGTACAGGATCGCCGTGGAGCCCGGCGGGATGCCGAGGCGTTCGCGCAGCTCCAGGACGTCGGTCCGGCTCGCCCGGTGGAAGACGTCGTTGCGCGGATAGCCGTACTCCAGCGTCGTGTACGAGGACGGCACGGCCCTCTCCCACACCAGCGTGGAGTGGCGGTTCGAGGAGAGCAGGAAGTCCCACTGGTCGGCGCCGCGCAGCAGGCCCGCGAAGTCCGTCGTCGGGGTGGCCGCCGGGCGGTCCTGGAGGTCGAGGCCGACGCGCTTGAGCGGGGTGCCGTGCTGGGTCTGGACCAGGATCTGGCCGGGGCGCTTGACCAGGGCGCGGTCGAAGTTGACGTTGGTGACCAGGTACGTGGCCCGCGCGAGGGCCGTCCAGTACGCCGCCGAGCCGGGGCGCAGGGCCACCGTCTCCCGGGGAAGCGTCGCAGTGTGCGCCGGGTCGCAGATCCACGCCGTCCGCATCCGGGGGGCCAGCTCCCGCAGCTTCGCCTCGATCGCCGCCGGGTTGCAGGCGTAACCGCCGTGCCAGTACGCGGAGAAGACGGCCAGCTCCGGCCTGAGCGGCAGCAGGCGCTGGATCCGGTAGTGCAGGCGCAGCCAGGTCTCGCGCAGGCCCCGCCGGGCGGCACCGGAACCCCGGCCCACCGCCAGTGCGCCCGCCCGCAGGACCGACAGCAGCCGGTAGGTCCGCCGGGCGCCCAACCGCATCAGGGTGTGCCGCACGCGGTCGGTACGGGACAGCGAGAGCGGCAGCGCGCCTCCGCCGCCGGGAGCCCGGTGGCGGCGCAGCAGGGCCGAGGCCCGGCGGAAGAACTCGGCCCGGCTGGAGCGGGGGAGGCGGCGGGGGTCGGCGTACAGGGCGCAGAACTGTCCGGCCATCCGCCGGTGCACGGTCGGGCGCCAGCGCTCCAGCTCGGGGCGGCCGGCGAGGTAGCCGAAGACCCGGTCGTACTGGTCGAGGATGTCGAGGTGGCGGCGGCTGGAGGTGGTCAGGATCGAGCCCGTGCGCCGTTGGCGGTAGTGGACGCAGACCCGGTCCAGGACGGCGACGGACTCGGCGGCCAGCAGCGCCGGGTAGGTCCAGGGGGTGTCCTCGTAGAACCCGGGCGGGAAGGTGAGCCCCTCACGCTCCACGTACTCGCGGCGGTATGCCTTGTTCCACACCACGGTCAGCATGCCGAGCAGGGCCGGGCGGTCGGTGAGCCGGAAGCTGGCCGGACCTTCCTCCGACAGGCGGTGCGAGAGACGGTTGCGCACCAGCTCCCCGGTCCAGAAGGTGCGCGCGTAGTCGTAGACCAGGACGTCCGGCGAGCCGGTGGCCTTCAGCCGGTCCGTGATGGCCTGGAGGGCGCCCGGGGCGAGGGTGTCGTCGCCGTCGAGGAAGACGAGGTAGTCGCCGGTGGCCCGGGCCAGGCCCGCGTTGCGGGCCGGGCCCAGGCCCAGGTGGTGCGCCAGGTGCACGGCGGTGACCCGCGGGTCCCGGGCCGCGTACTCGTCGATGATCGAGCCGCAGGCGTCCGGGGAGGCGTCGTCGACCGCGATCAGTTCCAGATCCGGGTACGACTGGGTCAGGACCGAGTCCAGACTCTCCTGGAGATACGCCTGGACCTTGTACGCGGGCACGATGACGCTGAACCGGGGCACGGCACATCCAGAGGTCGGCAGGCGGGCATATGGCCCAGGAACCCCCGGCGTGGTGATCGGGTTACGCGGGGTGCGGCATTCGGGTTACGCAGCGTCAACGCCGCACGTCAACGGGGTCGACAGGCCGACAGAACCGACAGGGCCGACAGGCCGACAGAACCCGCCGCGCGGGCCGCGTCACTTGACCGCGCCGGCCATCACCCCCGTGACGAACTGCCGCTGGAAGGCGAAGAAGACGACGAGCGGCACCACCATCGACAGGAACGCACCCGGCGCCAGCACGTCGATGTTGTTCCCGAACTGCCGTACCTGCTGCTGGAGCGCGACCGTGATCGGCGGGTTCGCCGAGTCCGCGAAGACGAGCGCCACCAGCATGTCGTTCCACACCCACAGGAACTGGAAGATGCCGAGCGAGGCGATCGCCGGACCGCCCAGCGGCAGCACCACCCGGGCGAACAGGCGCAGTTCCCCCGCCCCGTCGAGGCGGGCCGCCTCCAGCAGCTCGCGCGGGATCTCCGCGAAGAAGTTGCGCAGGAGGAACACGGCGAAGGGCAGCCCGAAGGCGACGTGGAACAGCACCACACCGGCGGTGGTCTCGAACAGCCCGATGGAGCCGAAGAGTTCGGAGACCGGGATCAGCGCCACCTGGACGGGGACGACGAGCAGTCCGACGACGAGCAGGAAGAGCCAGTCCCGGCCGGGGAACTCCAGCCAGGCGAAGGCGTACCCGGCGAACGCGCCGAGGACGAGTACGAGCAGGGTCGCCGGGACCGCGATCGCGACCGTGTTCAGCAGGGAGCCGGTGATCGTGTCGTTGGCCAGCAGCCGCGCGTAGTTGTCGGCGGTCAGCCGGGACGGCGCGGTCAGCACCTGCCACCAGCCGCCCTTGTTGAGGTCGGTGGGGGAGAGGAAGGAGGAGATGAGCAGGCCGAGCGTGGGCAGCAGCCAGAAGAGGGCGGCCAGGAGCAGGAAGACGCGCAGGGCTCCGCCCGCGGCGCGGGCCGCGAGCCGTCCGGCGCGGCCGCCGGGCGTCGCCGGGGTCCGCCCGGGGACTTCCGGCCGGACCTTGGTGGGGGCGCTCATCGGGACCGCTCCTTCCGCAGCCTGCGGATGTTCACCAGCATCACCGGGACCACCAGGGCCAGCAGCAGTACGGCGATGGCGCTGCCCAGGCCCGGATCGGCGTCCGCGCCGAAGGAGGTCCGGTACAGCTGGAGCGCGAGGACGTTAGCGTCGTCCTGCACCGCGCCCGGCGCGATCACGAAGACCAGGTCGAAGATCTTCATCACGTTGATGACGAGGGTGACGAGGACGACCACCAGTACGGGCGCCAGCAGCGGGACGGTGATCCGGCGGAACACCTGCCACTCGTTCGCCCCGTCCACCCGCGCCGCCTCCAGCAGCTCGCGGGGTACGGAGGCCAGCCCGGCCCCGATCAGCACCATCGCGAAACCGGCCCACATCCATACGTACGCCCCGATGACCGCCGGGGTCACCAGGGCCGGGCCCAGCCACTCCACCCCGGAGTACGCCTCCCGGAAATTGTCCGCGGGCAGCCGCACCCGCGCCCCGTCGGCCTTCGCGGACAGGGTGAAGGTGCCGTCGGCGCGGGCCCTCGCCGAGTCCACCACCTTGCCGTCCTTGACCGCCTCGACCCGCATCCCGGCGAAGGCGGACTCGGCGGGGTCCACCGCGTTCGTACGGCCGCCCCCGCCGCGGGTGAAGTCCTGCCAGGCCGTGCCGGTCACCTTGCCGGGCTCGGCCGCGGCGGCCGCCGCCGTCCGGGTGCCCTCGGGCAGGGCCTCCGGGGCCACGCCCACCAGCGGGAGCAGCACCGGCACGCCCGCCCGGACGGGATCGCGGGTGATGAAGGCGCCCCCGTCGGCGGGCTCCAGGGGCGAGTCCCGGCCGGGACGGGCCTTGGGGAAGGCCGAGGACTCCGCGAAGGTGTCGTGCACGCCCACCCAGACCGCGTTGGCGATCCCGCGGTCGGGATCGTGGTCGTAGACGAGCCGGAAGATGATGCCCGCCGCCAGCATGGAGATCGCCATCGGCATGAACACCAGCAGCTTGAACGCGGTGCCCCAGCGGATCCGTTCGGTGAGCACCGCGAAGATCAGGCCGAGGGCGGTGGCCGTGGTGGGCGCCAGCACCACCCACACCGCGGTGTTCTGCAGGGCGGTGCGGATCGTGTCGTCGCTCAGGATCTGGCGGTAGTTGTCGCCGCCGACGAAGGTGTCGCCGGAGCGGTCGAAGAGGCTGCGGAAGAGGGAGTAGCCGATCGGGTGCACGACGAGTGCGCCGAGCAGCACGAGGGCGGGGAGGAGGAACGCCGCCGCTATCAGGCGGCGGCGCCGCGCCTCCGCGGCGCGGGCCGTCCTCCCGGCCCGCAGGGCGGCCGCGTCGTCCCCGGACCGGGGGGCGGGTCCGGCGCGGCCGGTGCCGGGGCCGGTGTCAGTTGGCTTGGCTGTCACGGAATCAGTTCCCGTACGCCTTGGCCGCGTCCGCCTCCAGTCTCGCCTGGATGCCCGCCACGTCCGACGGGTTCGCCAGGAAGTCCTGGAGGGCCTTCCACTCACCCGCGCCCGGGGTCCCGCCGAAGGCCGCCGGAGCCTGGTCCGACATGTCGAAGCGGAAGTCGTCGCCGGCCGCGATCAGCGCCTTGGCGATGTTCCGCTGGATGTCGTTCGGGTAGGCGGCCAGGTCGACCGACTTGTTCGGGGAGACGAAACCGCCCGCGCGGGCCTGGATCTCCGCCGCGTCCGCCGAGGCCAGGAAGGTCAGCAGCGCCTGCGCGCCCTTGGTCGGCTTCAGGGCCACCGCCACGTCACCGCCCGAGACCACCGGCGCCTTCGCGCCGACCGCCGGGAAGGGGAAGACGAGGGCGTCCTCGCCCACCTTCGCCTCGGTCTGCGCGATGTTCACCGCGACGAAGTCGCCCTCGAAGACCATCGCGGCCGCCGGCCGGTCACCGCCGGTGAAGGTCTGGGTCACCGACTTGGGGAACTCGGTGGACAGGGCCCCGCTCGGCCCGCCCGCCAGGAAGTCCTTGCGTCCGAACAGCTCGCCCAGGGTGGTCAGCGCCTGCTTGACGCTGTCGTCCGTCCACTTGATCTGGTGCTTGGCCAACTGGTCGTACTTCTCGGGACCGGCCTGCGAGAGATAGACGTTCTCGAACCAGTCGGTGAGGGTCCAGCCGTCCGCCCCGGCCACCGAGACGGCCGGGGTGCCGGACGCCGAAAGGGTGTCGGCCGCGGTCAGCAGCTCCTTCCACGTCGTCGGGGGCTTGACCCCGGCGGACTCGAAGGCCTTGGCGTTGTACCAGATCAGCGACTTGTTCGCGGCCTTGTAGTAGACCCCGTACTGCGTGCCTCCGACTGCGCCGAGCTCCTTCCAGCCCGCCGAGTAGTTCGCGTCGAGCTGGGTCTTGGCTTCCGGGCCCACCGGCTGCGCCCACTTGTTCTGCACCGCCGAGACCAGCGCCCCGACCTGCGGGAGCAGCGCCACGTCCGGCGGCTGGCCGCCCGCGATCTTCGAGCCGAGGAAGGTGACGATCGGGTCCTGGGCGGGGACGAAGGTGACGGTGGCCCCCGTCCGCTTCTCGAACTCCTTGAGGACCTTGGTGAAGTTCTCCTGCTCGGGGCCCGTCCAGACGGCCGCGACGGACAGCTTCTCGCCGGTCAGTTCCGGTAGTTGGACCCGGGGGGCGCCGACGGTCCCGCCCTGGGTCGGATCCGGTTTCGTGCCGTCCGCGCCGCCACCGCACGCGCCGAGCGTGAGCGCGCCGGCCGCGGCCAGCGCCGCCCAGCTGAGTGTCGTACGGCTCTTCCCGTGCCTGCGCATGGCTGTGCCCCCGATGCCCGTGGTGTGTCCCGGACCACAAGGTCTACGCCGAGCGGCGCGCCCCCGCAATACCGCGTAGCGGCATACGGGGGCGGCCGGTTGGCGCGGCCGGGCGGCTCAGCGGGCCGGCGGGAACAGCACAGGTGTGGCCGAGACCAGGTGGGAGGCCCGCTCCAGGGCGCTGGCCAGCAGCGCGAGGTCGGTCGGGCCGTTGCCCAGCTCACGCACCGGGCGGCGGGCCGGCGGGTCACCCATCCGCTCCCACTCCACCGGGACCACGGTCGGCCTCAAGGTCGCGGTCCGCGGGATCCGGCCGGTGACACGGCCGCCCTGGAACGGGACCGTCCGGCCGTCGGAGTACCGCAGCAGGCCCCGGCCGGGGCCCGGCTGGTCGGGTGCGTCGAGCTCCACGCGCAGCGGGCTCAGCCGGGACAGTTCGGTGCCGGCCGTGCGGTCCGGGCGGGCGCTGGTCGCCACCAGGTGCACCCCGAGCCCGGCCCCCTCGCGGGCCACCGCCTCCAGTGCCCGCACCACCGAACCGGCGGCGGGGCGGCCCGTACTGCCGAGCCCGGGCGCGACCAGCGCGTCGAAATCGTCCACCAGTACCACCAGGCGGGGCAGCGGGCTCGGGCCGACCGGGTCCGTACGGGTGGTGGAGGAACGCAGCCGGAGCGTGCCCGAGCGCTGAGGTTCGACATCGCCGCGCAGCTCGCCCGGGGCCGGCCGACGGGGCGAGACCATCCGCTCGGAGAGCTCGGACGGGCCCTCCCCGCCCCCGCGGGCAAGGGCGTGCCACTCGGCGAAGGGCGCACCGTCCAGCAGTTCGGCGCGGCGCTTGAGCTCGGCGCCGAGCGCCTGCGCGAACTCCCGCATGCGCAGCGGGTCGGAGGCGACGAGGTGGGCGCAGACGTGCGGGAGCTCGGTACAGGGCAGCAGCCCGTCACCGCGCTCGCCCCCGGCCCCGTCGAGGAGCACCAGTCCGAGCCGGTCCGGCCGGGCGGCGGCGCACAGCGACGCGGCGACCGACCGCAGCAGTTCGGTCCGCCCGCTCCCGGCGGGCCCCTCGATGAACAGGTGCGGGCCGTCGTGGACCAGCTCGGCACCGACGGTTCCGCGCCGCCCGCTGCCCAGCACGACCTCGGCCAGGCCGCCGACGCGCTGCCCCTGGTCGGTGGCGGCGGCCCAACGGGCCATCAGGGAGGCGGGGGTGGCCCGGGCCAGACCGAGCTCGTCCAGCAGCCGCGCGGTGGGCGGCAGGGCGGCCGCGGCCGGCCGGTACGGCTCGGCGCCGCCGCCGTCGGTGCGCAGGGGGGCCAGCGCCCGGGCGAACCGCTCGGCCCAGGCAGCGGAGACGGCGTCGGCGGTGGCGGTGCCACCGGACGGGGACGGCTTGCCGCTCCTGACCGCGAAGGTCCGTACGGCCGTGGCCACATCCCCGCTCAGCAGGGCGACCACACCGCAGTCCCGGAAGGCGGGGGTGCTCGCGCAGGCGGCCTCGTACGTCTCGGCGACCGGGGAGGCGGGCGTGGCGGCCGGCGCCTCGGCGAGCGCCAGCACATGGATTCCGGCTGCCGGACCGTGCGAGGCGAGCCGCCCGGTGACATCGCGCAGGGCGCCCGCGCCGGGATCGCCGTCGACGACGAGGAGGGTGTACGGCCCCTCGTACGCGGAGGCGGCCTGCCGGACGCTGTCCTGATCGGCGGCGGCCCAATGGGTGCCGAGCGGGCCGTCGTCGAGGCGCCGGGTCAGCTCACCGGTGCGGGCGGCGGCCTGGTCGCGGTCGTACGCGAGGAGCAGCCGGCAGTCCTGGCCGTGCGCGGGCCGTAGGTGGGGCAGCCAGCCGAGCCAGCCCCAGTCACGCCGCCGCTCGGCGAGTCCCCGCGCCCGGTCGGTGGAGAGGAGCACGATCTCCAGCTGCCCCGGCGCGTGCAGTCCCGCCAGCTGGGCCACCACGCAGCGGGCGACCCCGGCCAGCCTGGCCCGCGGACCGGCGATGCCGAGCGCGCCGACGGTGCGCAGCGCCACCCGGCTTCCGGCGCCGAGCCCCACTTCCAGCGCCCGGGGGTGCCCGGGGCCACGGGACCACAACCGCTCGGTGGGACCCAGCGCGGCCAGCAGCAGCGCGGCCGGGTCGTCCGGGTCGGGCGCGGCGGCCGGAACCGCCTCCGGCGGGATGTGGGCCTCGGGGAGGTCCTCCCCCCGCACCCACTTCCGGGCCCACGCCCCGAGCCCCTTGCGGCGTCCCGCGTGCGCGGAGCCGGGCCCGTCGGGCGAGTCCCGGTCCGGGCTCCCGGACCCGGCCGGGCCCCAGGAGCCGGGGTGCGCGGGGCGGGACCCCGAGGGGCCGCCCGGAGCCGGGGGCGCGGGGTACGGATCCGCCGGGGCGGCGGGCGTGGAGGAGTCCGCGCCACCCCACCGCGCGTCGGCGGGTGCGGGGCGCTGCCCCGCCCTCGGGTCCGGGGTGCTCGGGCGTCCCGGCTCGTGGGCGGTGGGGCGGGGCCCCGGCGGGCCGCCCGGCGTCGGTCCGGCCGCGCCGGGGTCCGGGGCGGGGTCCGGGGCGGGGTCCCGGGCGGGGTCCCGGGCGGGGTCCGGGGCGGAGCCGCCCGCGCCGGGGCGGTGGCGGGGCCCCGGAAAGGCGCCTTGCGTCGGGCCGGATCCGGGCTCCGCGCCGGAGGCGAGCGGCGCCCGGCCCGGAAGCGTGAGGTGACCCTCCAGGTCCGGCACCACCGGCAGGGCGGAGGCGACCGCCTCCCCCGCGGACGCCAGCCGCAGGGTGGATTCGCCGACGCGCAGCAACGCCCCCGGGGGCAGGGCGACCGGCTGGGGCCCCACCGGCAGGCCGTCCAGCGTCGTGCCGTTCGTCGAGCTCAGGTCGGCCACCGAGACCCGCCCGTCCCGCATCACCGTCACCGCGCAGTGCAGCCGGGACACGTCCGGGTCGTCCAGCGGGACATCGGCGTCGGCGGAGCGGCCCACGCGGATCTGCCCGCTGTGCAGCAGGTGCACCCCGCCGGCGTCGGGCCCGGCCACGACGCGCAGCTGGGGCGCGCCGAGGCCCTCCTCCGGCAGGACGTCCGGCACCGGCGCGTGCAGCGCCAGCACCGCGCCGTCCACGAGCGGCGGCTCGCCGAGCACCCGCCGCTGGAGGTCCAGCCGCTCGGCGCCGGCGTACAGCACGACCGTGCCTCCGGTGTCGGGCCCGCCGACGGTGGCCGCGAGCCCGGAGGCGACCGCGGCCAGCGCCGTACCGGCGGGCGCGGTGACGAGGACGTCACAGCTCGCGGGTGCGGTCGAGGTCTGGTGGCCGCTGCGCGACCCAAGGACGGTCAGCCGGATCTGCATCGCCGTCAGCGGTCCCTTCTGCGCGGTGCGCGGTGCGTGCGCCCGGCAGGAGGATGTCGGGACATGGCCGCCCGATCGCCCCCCGCCCGGCACGGACACGTCGTCCGGTCAGGTCTGCCGGAAGGCGGGGCTCCCGTCCCGTGCCGTTCCGTACGGGTGCATCCTCGCACCTGTCGCGGACGACACGCCCGGCACCCGCCGACAAATGATCTTGAGTGGTCGCGGTCCGTCGCGCCCCCCGCTCGGATACGCACGGCTGACCGGGGAATGGCGGGCCATGCCGGGCAGCGCCGGGGAAAATCGCCTCCGGCATACCCCGCGAACATCACCCTTCGCGCATATGTGCGGCAACCAACCTTCGGTGCCCGGCGTCTTCCCCCGGGACACCCCCTAGAGTGGGCCGGAAAACCATTTCGATGGACGGCGGCAGCGAAACGCCGCGATGACGACAGCAGGGGAGCGCGAGACGTGCGGCCAGTCGGCAGCAAGTACCTGCTCGAGGAGCCGCTCGGGCGCGGCGCCACGGGCACCGTCTGGCGCGCCCGCCAGCGGGAGGCCGCAGGCGCGGAGGCGGCCGTCGCCGGCCACGCCGGCGAGACCGTGGCGATCAAGGTCCTCAAGGAGGAGCTGGCGCACGACCCCGACATCGTCATGCGCTTCCTGCGCGAGCGCTCGGTCCTGCTGCGCCTGACGCACCCCAACATCGTGCGCACCCGCGACCTCGTCGTCGAGGGCGATCTCCTCGCCCTGGTCATGGACCTGATCGACGGCCCGGACCTGCACAAGTACCTCCGCCAGAACGGCCCCTTCACACCCGTCGCCGCGAGCCTGCTGACCGCACAGATCGCCGACGCCCTCGCCGCCAGCCATGCCGACGGCGTGGTCCACCGCGATCTGAAGCCCGCCAACGTGCTCCTCGACGAGCGCGGCGGCCAGATGAGGCCGATGCTCACCGACTTCGGCATCGCCCGCCTCGCGGACTCCCCGGGTCTGACCCGCACCCACGAGTTCGTCGGCACCCCCGCCTACGTCGCCCCCGAATCGGCCGAGGGCCGCCCGCAGACCTCCGCCGTCGACATCTACGGCGCCGGCATCCTGCTCTACGAGCTGCTCACCGGCCGCCCGCCGTTCGCCGGCGGGACGGCGCTCGAAGTGCTCCACCGCCACCTCAGCGAGGACCCGCAGCGCCCCTCGACCGTTCCCGAGCCGCTGTGGACGGTCATCGAGCGCTGCCTGCGCAAGGAGCCGAACGACCGCCCCAGCGCCGAGAGCCTGGCCCGCGGGCTGCGCGTGGTCGCCGCCGGCATCGGCGTGCACTCCTCGGCCGTCGAGGTGGAGGCCGCACTCGGCGTCGGCGCGCTGCTCGCGCCCGATCCCTCGCCGGCCCCCGTCCCGGAGACCCCCGGCGCCGCGGACCCGACCCAGATGCTGTCCGCCGCGGGCGGCTCGCCCCTGGGCGGCTACGACCCGAACGCGATGACCAGCGTCATGCCGCCGGTCGGCGCGCCCGACGCCACGTCGGTGCTGCCGAGCACCGGGGCTCCCGGGGCCGATCCGACCTCGGTCATGCCCCCCGTGCGGCAGCCGGACCAGCCGCACCCGTGGCAGTCGCAGATGCAGGCGGCCCGCGACCGCAACGAGCAGACGCAGATCCAGTTCCTCGACCCGAACGAGGACCCGCTGCGCCGCCGTCCGCAGCGGCAGGCGCCTCCGCCGCCGCAGCACCAGCCGCGCCGGCCCCATCAGCCGTACCGTCAGGGCCCGCCGCAGCCCCAGTACCAGCAGCCCCCGCAGCAGCAGTACGCGCCTCCGCCGCCGCAGCACTACCAGCCGCAGCAGCAACAGCCTCAGCAGTACCAGCAGCCGCAGCAGCCCCAGTACCGCCAGCCGCAGCAGCCTCGGCAGGCGCCCCCGCCGCAGCCGCCCGCCCGCCGGGAGCCGCGCGAGCCGCGCCGCCGCAGCGCCAACCCGGTGCGGATCCCCGGCCTCGGCTGCCTCAAGGGCTGCCTGGTCATGATCCTCCTGTTCGTCGTGGCGGGCTGGATGATCTGGGAGTTCACCGGGCTCCAGGAGTGGATCGGCACCGGCAGGGGCTGGTGGGACCAGCTGTGGACCTGGGGGACCGAGGTCGTCGGCTGGATCGGCTCCATCGGCGAAGCCACGGGCGGCACCACTCCCTGAATCGCGCACCGGTAGCGCCGAGTTCGTGGATTTGTCGACTTCTGGGGCGTGATTTCGCCCGCAGAAGTGAAGGTCGCCGCGAATCGGGCCCCCTACTGGCCTCCAACCCCGACCCGGCCGCGTAGCTTTGGTGCGTACTTCAGCCGCTGAGGGAGCAGTCGTGGCACGGAAGATCGGCAGCCGGTACACCGCGCACCAGATCCTGGGGCGCGGCAGCGCGGGCACGGTGTGGCTGGGTGAGGGGCCGGACGGGCCCGTCGCCGTCAAACTGCTGCGCGAGGACCTCGCGTCCGACCAGGAGCTGGTCGGACGGTTCGTCCAGGAACGCAGCGCGCTGCTCGGCCTGGAGCATCCGCACGTCGTCTCCGTCCGGGACCTCGTCGTCGACGGCAACGACCTCGCCCTCGTCATGGACCTGGTGCGCGGTACGGACCTGCGCACGCGCCTCGATCGCGAGCGGCGGCTCGCCCCCGAGGCGGCCGTGGCGATCGTCGCGGACGTCGCGGACGCCCTGGCGGCGGCGCACGCGGCGGGGGTCGTGCACCGCGACGTCAAGCCCGAGAACGTACTGCTCGACATGCAGGGGCCGCTCGGCCCGGGCGGCGCGCACCCGGCCCTGCTGACCGACTTCGGCGTGGCCAAACTGATCGACTCTCCGCGCCGGGCCTCGGCCGGACGGGCCTCGGCCCCGACCACCCGGATCATCGGTACGCCGGACTATCTGGCGCCGGAGATAGTGGAGGGCCTTCCGCCGCGGGCGGCGGTGGACATATACGCCCTGGCCACGGTCCTGTACGAGCTGCTGGCCGGTTTCACCCCCTTCGGCGGGGGCCATCCCGGCGCGGTCCTGCGCCGGCACGTGACCGAGACCGTCGTCCCGCTGCCGGGGATCCCCGACGAACTGTGGCAGTTGGTCGTCCAGTGCCTGGCCAAGGCCCCCGCCTCGCGCCTGCGGGCGTCGGAGCTGTCGGCCCGCCTGCGGCACCTCCTGCCGATGCTGGCCGGGATGCCGCCGCTCGACGTGGACGAGCCGGACGACGCGGAGCCGGAGCCGAAGGAGCCGGAGGAGGCCGTGGCCGAGCACCCGGTCCGGCGCCGGGGCGTGGTCCCGCTGGTGCCGGGGTCCGCGACGGACTCCAACCGGGACACCCACACCTCGATGCGGGTGCCCGGGCCGGACGAACTGGCCGGGGGTGCGCTCGGCACGGCGCGGGTGCCGCGTCCGGCCGGAGGCCATCGGCCGGGTGCGGCCCGCCACCGGGCGGAGGCGGCGCGCAAGCGACGGCTGGTGCTGACCGGTGCGGCGGTCGCCCTCGTGGCGGCGGTCGGGGTGGGCGGCTGGCTCGCCGTCTCAGGTGGCGAGGAGCCGGCCACCCCGCAGGACACCAAGCAGTCGGGCCCGGCCACGCCGTAGCGCCTGCGGCGCCGCTGCCGGCCCCGCCCCGGTCACCGCACTAGCGCGGCGGGGCTGAAATGGCGTCGTCGGCGCGTGAGGCGCAGGTCCGGGCTGAGCCCCGGGAGTCCCCTACGCCTTCAGCAGCTGCGGGTGCCAGCGCCGCGCCACGGCCGGGTGGGCGCGGACCCAGCCCTTCATCTCGTTGCGCCCGTACTCCGCGTGCAGCGGGTTCGCCGCGTCGTGCGCGATACCCGGGGCGTGGGGCAGGTAGTCGCCCGGAACGGTCTCCACCACCGCGTCCAGCCGCGGGTTGTAGAAGAACGGCACCGAGTACCGCTCCACCGCCCCCGGCGGGCTGACCACCCGGTGGTCGGTCGCCGTCAGGTAGCCCTCGGTCGCGATCTCCAGCAGCTCGCCCAGATTGACCACGAAGGCGCCCGGCAGCGGCGGCACGTCCAGGTAGCCCCCGTCCCGCACGACCTGGAGGCCGCCCACCGAGTCCTGGAGCAGGAGCGTCAGGAAGCCGTAGTCCTTGTGTGCGCCCACCCCCTGGTCGGTGCCGGAGGGGGCGGAGCCCGGGTAGCGGATCAGCTTGGTGTGCAGGTGGGGCCGGTCCGCGAAGGCCGCGTCGAAGAAGTCCGCCGGGGCGCCGATCGAGACCAGGAGCTCCTGGAGCAGCCGGTGGGCCACGCCCGCCAGCCTGGTCTGCCACTCCAGTACGGCTTCCCGCAGCTCCGGCAGGGCCGCCGGCCACTGGTTCGGGCCCTCCAGCCAGAGGTACGCCGGGTCGTCCGGTCCCACGGCCGGCGCGGGGCGCTCGGCGCCGACGTCCAGCTGGTCCCGCCAGTCCGTGGCGCCGCCGGTCAGCTCGTGGCCGATCCGGGTGTAGCCGCGAAAGTGCGGGGAGTTCAGATTGCTCACGGCGAGCCGGTCGGCTTCCGGGAGGGCGAAGAACGCCCGGGTCAACTCCAGGATGCGGGCGGTTTCGGCGGCGGTGACGCCGTGCCCGGTGAGGTGCAGGAAGCCGGTGTCCCGGGCCGCTGCGTGAAGCTCCTTCAGGAACCCGGCTCGCAGCTGCGGGTCGTCGGCCTGGGAGAGGTCCAGGACGGGCAGGGTGTGCGCGGACGGCATGACGGCTCCGTTTCGGATGTCACGGGGTCCTGTTCCCCAGAGGTGGCGGGGCCGCGGGTGGGGGGAGGGCCGCCGGCAGGGATGGCGCCGGGGGCCGCGGAGGCCGCGTACAGGACCAAGTCGGATCGTGGTGGATCAGGCTTGGGGATGGTCCGGCGGCAGACAGCTCGTCGTCGTGACACGCATGTGGTCCACATGACGGCGCTTGACGAGGAGAACGGTCATACGGTGAGCGTACGCCCGTACCCATGTTCATCAGTACGGGTGATTCGGCCTGCCCGGACGGCCATGTCCGGGGACCGGCTACGCTGGACCCGTGGCAGTCGTCGATGTTTCCGAAGAGCTGAAGTCCCTCTCCTCGACCATGGGGTCGATCGAGGCCGTCCTGGACCTCGACAAGCTGAGGGCAGAGATCGCCGTGCTCGAGGAGCAGGCCGCCGCGCCGTCCCTGTGGGACGACCCGGAGGCCGCCCAGAAGATCACGAGCAAGCTTTCGCACCTCCAGGCCGAGGTGCGCAAGACCGAGAATCTGCGCAGCCGCATCGACGACCTCGCGGTCCTCTTCGAGCTCGCGCAGGAGATGGAGGACGCGGACACCCTCGCCGAGGCGGAGACCGAGCTGGTCGCCGTGCGCAAGGCGCTGGAGGAGATGGAAGTCCGGACCCTCCTGTCCGGCGAGTACGCCGAGCGCGAGGCCCTGGTCAACATCCGCGCCGAGGCCGGCGGCGTCGACGCCTCCGACTTCGCCGAGCGCCTGCAGCGCATGTACCTGCGCTGGGCCGAGCGGCACGGCTACGCCACCGAGGTCTACGAGACGTCGTACGCGGAAGAGGCCGGCATCAAGTCGACCACCTTCGTCGTCAAGGCCCCGTACGCCTACGGCACCCTCTCCGTCGAGCAGGGCACGCACCGTCTCGTGCGCATCTCCCCCTTCGACAACCAGGGCCGCCGCCAGACCTCCTTCGCGGGTGTCGAGGTGCTGCCCGTCGTCGAGTCCAGCGACCACGTCGAGATCGACGAGGGCGAGCTGCGCATCGACGTGTACCGCGCCTCCGGCCCCGGTGGCCAGGGCGTCAACACCACCGACTCGGCGGTGCGCATCACGCACCTGCCGACCGGCATCGTGGTCTCCTGCCAGAACGAGCGCTCGCAGATCCAGAACAAGGCCAGCGCGATGAACGTGCTCCAGGCCAAGCTGCTGGAGCGGCGCCGCCAGGAGGAGCAGGCCAAGATGGACGCCCTCAAGGACGGCGGCAGCTCCTGGGGCAACCAGATGCGGTCCTACGTCCTGCACCCGTACCAGATGGTCAAGGACCTGCGGACGGAGTTCGAGGTCGGCAACCCGCAGGCGGTGCTCGACGGCGAGATCGACGGCTTCCTGGAGGCCGGCATCCGCTGGCGCAAGCAGCAGGAGCAGACCGCGTAAGGAAGCGCGGGACCGGATCGCACCGCGTCACCGCGTAGTGACGTGCGGAAGGGCCCGGACCCCACTCGACCAGTGGGTGTCCGGGCCCTTCCGCACGTCATACGTGTGATCGGTACGCGGCGCGAGCCGCACGGACGGGCGACGCCCGCACCTGCGACGCTTGACGCCGCGCCGCAGGGCCTACGCCGTCTGCTGCGCGACCAGGGCCAGAGCTGCGACGAGGACCACCAGAAGCGCTATGAGCGCCACGGGATTCAGGCCGGAGAAGGGGCCCTCCTGCTGCTGGAGGCGCGCCCGGTGCGCCCGGCACACCGGGCAGCGGCCCTGGTCCACGGGCGCGGCGCAGTTCGCGCAGACGAGCCGGTCATATGTCATGCGCTCCTCCTCTCGTCCCCTCGGTCCCTCTGTACAGAGACAACGGTGTGGGGAACGCGACCGTTCCCCCTCCCACTGTGCCAGTTTCGGCGACATTCGGCGCGCCCCGTCCGGACCGTCACGGTCCGCCCCCACCCGGACCCCGGGACATATGGGGCAACTCCGGATGCCGGGTCCACACGCCGTGCCCGTTCGCGTATGGTCACGCACACCTACTCCCGGCGACCGTGGTGCATCCGTGATCCGATTCGACAGCGTCTCCAAGTCCTACCCGAAGCAGAACCGTCCCGCGCTCAGAGATGTCTCCCTCGACATCGCGAAGGGCGAGTTCGTCTTCCTGGTCGGCTCCTCCGGCTCCGGCAAGTCCACCTTCCTGCGGCTCCTCCTGCGCGAGGAGCGGGCGAGCCACGGCCAGGTGCACGTCCTGGGCAAGGACCTCGCCAAGCTCTCCAACTGGAAGGTTCCGCAGATGCGGCGCCAGCTGGGGACCGTCTTCCAGGACTTCCGCCTGCTGCCCAACAAGACGGTGGCCGAGAACGTCGCCTTCGCGCAGGAGGTCATCGGCAAGCCGAGGGGCGAGATCCGCAAGGCCGTCCCGCAGGTCCTCGAGCTGGTGGGCCTGGGCGGCAAGGAGGAGCGGATGCCCGGCGAGCTCTCCGGCGGTGAGCAGCAGCGCGTGGCCATCGCCCGCGCCTTCGTCAACCGCCCCGCCCTGCTGATCGCGGACGAGCCCACCGGCAACCTCGACCCGCAGACCTCCGTCGGGATCATGAAGCTCCTGGACCGGATCAACCGGACCGGCACCACTGTGATCATGGCGACCCACGACCAGCAGATCGTGGACCAGATGCGCAAGCGCGTCATCGAACTCGAACAGGGCCGTCTCGTACGCGACCAGTCGCGCGGCGTCTACGGCTACCAGCACTGAAAGGACGCCATGCGCGCCCAGTTCGTCATGTCGGAGATCGGCGTCGGTCTCCGTCGCAATCTCACCATGACCTTCGCGGTCATCATCTCCGTGGCCCTGTCGCTGGCCCTGTTCGGTGGCTCCCTGCTCATGAGCGACCAGGTGAGCAAGATGAAGGGCTACTGGTACGACAAGGCCAACGTCTCGATCTACCTTTGCAACGCGCAAGACGCCAAGGACGCGGGCGGTGCCGCCAAGCCGGACGCCACGGGAGCCGTCGGCGTCGCCACCTGCTCCAAGGGTGCGGTGACGGCCGAGCAGAAGCAGGCCCTGGAGAGCGAGCTCAAGGGCATGGACCTCGTCGAGAGCGTCCATTACGAGTCAGCCGACGAGGCGTACAAGCACTACCAGGAGGAGTACGGCCACACCGCGCTGGCCGGCTCCATCACCCCGGACCAGATGCAGGAATCCTTCCGGGTCAAGCTCAAGAACCCGGAGAAGTACAAGGTCATCACCAGCGCCTTCACCGGCCGCGACGGGGTGATGGAGGTCCAGGACCAGCACCGGGAGATGGACAGCCTCTTCAAGTACCTCGGCCTGCTCAACTGGGCCGCGCTCGGCATCATGCTGATCATGCTGATCGTGGCGCTCCTGCTGATCGTCAACACGGTGCGCGTCTCGGCGTTCAGCCGTCGGCGGGAGACCGGGATCATGCGGCTGGTGGGCGCCTCCAGCTTCTACATCCAGGTGCCCTTCATCATGGAGGCGGCCGTCGCCGGCCTGATCGGCGCCGTCATAGCGTGCGTCATGCTCGGTTCCGGTCAGTACTTCGTGATCGACCACGGGCTGGGACTGCGCGAGAAGATGGAGCTGATCAAGTTCGTGGGCTGGGACTCGGTCCTCACCAAGATGCCGTACGTGCTCGCCATCGGAGTCCTGATGCCCTCCATGGCCGCGTTCATCGCATTGCGCAAGTACCTGAAGGTGTGACAAGCGCCCTGTGTGAGCTGAGGTCAACCCTCAGTGGCCGCACGGGGCTTGTCCTAGACTCGGCGCCATGCCGGGACTGCCCGCCCTCTGTCTCCGGCCCCGCGACTCGCGTCGCGGGGCCGTTTTGACGTTGGTCTTCCTCACGAGCGTCGCCGCCGCCGTGAGCACCGGTTGCTGGGACCGCGAAGACGTCTCCACCGCCGCTTCCGCCGCGCAGGCCGCCCATATGGGCGGCGCCGCGCCCGCAGGGCCCCGTGAGACGGGCACCGCCGACCGGGAGGCCGTCGCCCGGGCCGCCGCCGAGGCCGTCGCCGACGGGAAGTCCGGCAAGAAAGCCGCCCAGGACGTGGTCAGCCGCAGCGGCGACCGCTGGGGCACGGTCTACGACCAGGACGAGTACGCCGCCTTCGCCGAGGGCCTCGACGGCCGCTGGACCGGCGTCGGACTCTGGGCCAGGCGCGGCCACCACGGCCTGATCGCGGTCGACCGGGTGCAGCCCGGCGGCCCCGCCGCCCGGGCCGGCCTGCGGGCCGGTGACCGGCTGCTGAGCGTGGACGGTCATGCCGTCACCGGCCTGGCCGTGACCGATGTGGTGGCCCTGCTGCGCGGCGAGGCCGGCACCCCCGTCGTGCTGACGTTCAGCCGGGACGGGGCCGACCTCACCGAGACCGTCCGCCGGGAGCAGCTGCGTACGGAGCCCGTGACCGTACGGCAGCTCCCGGGCGGGGTCACCGTCATCAAGGTGGCCTCCTTCACCCGGGGTTCGGGCGAGCGGGTCAAGGCCGCCGTCCGCGCCGCCCCGCCCGGCGCCGGGCTTCTGCTCGACCTGCGCGGCAACCCGGGCGGGTTGGTCACCGAGGCGGTGACGGCCGCCTCGGCCTTCCTGGACGGCGGGCTGGTGGCGACGTACGACGTACGGGGTGCCCAGCGCGCCCTGTACGCCGCACCGGGCGGGGACACCGCCCGGCCGCTGGTGGCCCTGGTCGACGGCGGCACCATGAGCGCGGCGGAGCTGGTGACGGGCGCCCTCCAGGACCGGGGCCGCGCGGTGACCGTCGGGAGCCGGACCTTCGGCAAGGGTTCGGTGCAGATGCCGACGGAGCTTCCGGGCGGCTCGGTGGCCGAGCTCACGGTGGGCACGTACCGCACTCCGGCGGGCCGCAGCCTGGACGGCAGCGGCATCACACCGGACCTGGCGGCGGGCGACGGCGCCGAGGAGCGGGCCACAGCGGTATTGGGTGGCCTCGGGGTGGGTCCGTAGTGCGAAAATGACCGCACTATGGCTAAGGAAAAAGGGCGCAAGCTGATCGCCCAGAACAAGAAGGCGCGGCACGACTACACGATCATCGACACCTACGAGTGCGGTCTCGTGCTCACCGGTACCGAGGTCAAGTCGCTGCGGCAGGGCCGGGCCTCCCTGGTGGACGGCTTCGTCACGATGGAGAGCCGCGAGGCCTGGCTGTACAACGTCCACGTGCCGGAGTACAGCCAGGGGACCTGGACCAACCACAGCGCCCGGCGCAAGCGGAAGCTCCTCATGCACCGGGAGGAGATCGACAAGCTGGAGTCGAAGGCCTCGGAGACGGGTCACACGATCGTGCCCCTCGCGCTGTACTTCAAGGACGGCCGCTGCAAGGTCGAGATCGCGCTGGCGAAGGGCAAGAAGGAGTACGACAAGCGGCAGGCGCTGCGGGAGAAGCAGGACACCCGCGAGACCAACCGCGCGATCGCGGCGGTGCGGCGCAAGCAGCGCGGCGAGTAGGAGCCGTCCGGGAGCCGGGTTTTAATCTCCTGGCATGCCGTGGTCCACTTCGCGTACCATGGTCTCAGCGCCACACGCTTGCGAGTGGCGCTCGTTGAGCGGTACACAGCTCAGCGGCACCTAACTCAATAGCGGTCAACATGGGGATGATCGGTTTCGACAGCGGATGTCGATGCAGGGGAAGCGAGCCGAGGAAGCGGCAATGATCTCGTAAACCACCTGTCGCAAAAAACAATCGCCAACTCCAAGAGCGATAACTCCCGCTTCACCCTCGCTGCCTAATAACAGTGAGCTGAAGCCTCTGTGAGGAGCGTCAGCCCGGAAGTGGTCCCGGTCCGGACCCTGGCGTCAATTAGGGATCTAAACCTCTAGCCCGGGTCACGGGGGTTGGAGGGAAATCAAACAGTGACTGAGCCCGTCGGAGACTTGTCCGTGTGATCTCCGGGGCCGAGAAAAGCGCAGCGGACTGCGCTCGGAGAAGCCCTGCTTCTGCACCGTTGGACGCGGGTTCGATTCCCGCCATCTCCACCACCCCATGTGGGCAAAGGCCTCGCAGCCTCACGGCTGCGGGGCCTTCGTCATGCCCGGGAGCCCTGACCCCGAGCCACTGACAGCAGGGCCATGAGGGCGGCGGCCGCGGGGAGGGCGTAGGCCGCCGGGGGGCCGAAATGGTCGACGGCCAGGCCTGCCGTGGCCGAGCCGGCCGCTATGCCCGCCAGGATCGCGGTCACCGCGAGGGTCATGCCTTCGTTGAGACGGCCCTCGGGGGTGAGCGCGTGGACCCGGGACATCGCCGTCACCATCGTCGGGGCCGTGGCCATGCCGGCCAGGAGGAGGGCGGTGGCGAGGGCGGGCAGGGAGCCGGTGGCCGCCGCGGCCCAGGGGAGGGCCATGAGGGGGGCCAGCGCGCACAGGCAGGCCCGCAGGGAGCGGGGGCGCCGAGTGCCGTAGAGCAGGCCGGCCGCGCAGGAGCCCGCCGCCTGGAGGGCGAGGATCAGGCCGGACGCCGCGCCCAGGCCGCGGGCGTCGAGGTAGGCGATCGAGGCGACCTCCATCGAGCCGAAGACCAGGCCCAGGGTGAGGAAGAGCACGAGCATCGGGCCCAGGGCGCGCACGGGCGAGCCGCGGCGGGGCGTTGCCGTCGCCGGGGGCTCCGTGCCGCGCTGCGAGGTGAAGACCAGCATGCCGGCCAGGAACAGGACCGCGCCGGTGAGGGTGCCGGCCTCGGGGAAGACGATCGTGCAGAGGAAGGCCGCCAGGACCGGGCCGAGCATGTAGCACAGCTCGTCGGCGGCCTGCTCGAAGGACATCGCGGTGTGGTGCGAGGACGGGGAGTCGCGCAGCAGGTGGGTCCAGCGGGCGCGGGCCATGCCGCCGATGTTGGGGGTGGTGGCGGTCGCCGCGTAGGAGGCGAAGAGCGTCCAGGCGGGGGCCTGGGCACGGACGCACGCGATCAGGGCGAGCGAGCCGAGGACCGCGATCACGGTGGCCGGGAGGGCGATCCGGGCCTGGCCGTGGCGGTCGATCAGTCGGGCGGTCCAGGGCGCGACGAGGGCGGTGGCGGCGAGGCCGGTCGCGGTGACCGCGCCGGCGAGGGCGTACGAGCCCCGCTGCTCGGCAATCATCATGACCGCGCTGACCGCGAACATGCCCATGGGGAGCCGGGCGAGGAGGTTGCCGGTGGTGAACCCGCGGGTGCCGGGGAGGGCGAAGAGGCTGCGGTACGGGCCGTGGGCGCGCGCGGGCCCCGGCGGGAGGGCCGGGACGGGAGCCGGGCCCGGCGCCCGGACCGGGGCAGGGGCCGGGGCCGGGCTCGGGGCGGGGGCGGGGGCGGCGAGCACGAGCGTGCTGCCGGTGACGGTCATGAAGGGCATGGCAACAGCCTCGGTCGCGCCCGCAGGGCCCGTCCAACACCTGTTCCGAGGGGATTCACCTCTTTCTGTTGTTAGTCTCCGGAGGTGATACCCCGTGATGTGGAACCCCGCCTGCTGCGCGGGTTCGTCGCCGCCGCCGAGGAACTGCACTTCACCCGCGCCTCCGCCCGGCTGTACGTCGCCCAGCAGGCCCTCAGCCGGGACATCCGGCGCCTCGAACAGACCCTGGGCGCGGGATTGTTCGTACGCACCACCCGGCAGGTGGAACTGACCGCCGACGGGGAGCGGCTGCTGCCCCTGGCCCGGCGGGTGCTGCGCGCCCACGAGGAACTCGCCGCCGCCTTCGCCGGGGACGCCGAACCCCGGCCGCTGCTCGTCGACCTGAACACCGACGGGCCCAGCACGGGACGCACCGTGCTGGAACGGGCCCGGGAACTCGCCCCGGACTGCGAGTTGATGGCCCGCTTCGAGAGCGGGCTCACGCACGCCGCCGCCGAGGTCGCCGCCGGACGCCTGGACGTCTCCTTCGGGTACGCCGACGGACTCGGCCCGGCGCTGCGCGCCCGGCTCGCGCAGCGGCCCGTACGGTACGAGCCGCTCGCCGTGCTGCTGCCCGAGGGGCACGCCCTGGCCGCGCGGGAAGAGGTACCGCTGGACGCGCTGGCGGGGGAGAGCGTGTACGCCGGGGCCGGCAATCCGCGGACCCTGGAGTGGACCGGGCTGGCGCGCGAGCTGTTCGCCGGGCGGGGGATCGCGCTGGCGCCGCCCGCGCCGGTGGCGATGGGCAAGGAGGAGTTCCGCCGGGTGATGGCCAAGACCCGCAACCCGGTGCTGGTGACCGTGGACTTCCTCGACATGCCGGGCTCCGTGAAGCGGCCGCTGACCCGCCCGGTGCCGCTGTCGCCGCTGTCGATGGTGTGGCGCAAGGGCTTCGCGCACCCGGGGCTGGACGCGCTGCGCGCCGCGGCCGACGGGCTGGCCGCCGAACGCGGCTGGCTCGGCGTGCCCCCCGGAAGCTGGATTCCGACCGGGCTCACACACCCCGTCGGCGGCGGGTGAGAGCAAGGTTGCGCAGCGGTCATCCGGTGGTGACCGAGGCCGAAACGCGCCCTTCCTAGGGTCGTCACCACGGACGCGACAGCTGTGGAGGCGTGTGATGACCGGTACCGCACCGCGCAAGGGGGGCCGCTGGATCGAGCAGTGGGACCCCGAGGACGAAACCTTCTGGAAGGAGTCGGGGGAGCGGATCGCCCGGCGCAACCTCCTCTACTCGGTCCTCTCCGAGCACATCGGCTTCTCCATCTGGTCGATGTGGTCCGTGATGGTCCTCTTCATGGGGCCGCAGTACGGGATCGACCCGGCCGGGAAGTTCTTCCTCATCGGGACCGCCACCTTGATCGGGGCGCTGGTGCGGGTGCCCTACACCTTCGCCGTCGCACGGTTCGGCGGCCGGAACTGGACCGTCTTCAGCGCCCTGCTGCTGCTCGCGCCGACCGTGGCCGCCCTCGTGGTCATGGAGCCCGGGACCTCGTACGGCACCTTCCTGCTCGTCGCCGCGCTGACGGGCGTGGGCGGCGGGAACTTCGCCTCCTCGATGACCAACATCAACGCCTTCTTCCCCCTGCGCAAGAAGGGCTGGGCGCTCGGCCTGAACGCGGGCGGCGGCAACATCGGGGTCCCCGTGGTGCAGCTCGTCGCCCTGCTGGTCATCGGGACCGCCGGGGCCGGCCACCCGCGGCTGCTGCTGGCCGCCTACATCCCGCTGATCGTGGTCGCGGCGGTGCTGGCCGCCGTACGGATGGACAACCTGGCGCCCGTACGCAACGACACGGGCGCCGTGCGCGAGGCGCTGCGCGACGCGCACACCTGGATCATGGCCTTCCTGTACATCGGGACCTTCGGCTCCTTCATCGGCTACAGCTTCGCCTTCGGGCTGGTGCTCCAGACACAGTTCGGCCGCACCCCGCTCCAGGCGGCCTCGCTCACCTTCATCGGGCCTCTGCTCGGCTCCCTGATCCGGCCGGTGGGCGGCGCACTGGCGGACCGCTTCGGCGGAGCGCGGATCACGCTCGCCACCTTCGTGGCGATGGCGGCCGCGACCGGCGTCGTCATCCTCGCCTCCATACGGGAATCCCTGCCGGTGTTCCTGACCGGATTCGTGGCGCTGTTCGCGCTGACCGGGCTCGGCAACGGCTCGACGTACAAGATGATCCCCGGGATCTTCCAGGCCAAGGCCCTGGCCCAGGGCATGAGCGGCGAAGGCGCGGCCGCCTACGGGCGCCGGCTGTCCGGGGCCTCCATGGGCCTGATCGGCGCGGTGGGCGCGGTCGGCGGGCTCGGCATCAACCTGGTCTTCCGGGAGGCGTTCATGAGCTCCGGATCGGGGACGTCCGCCTTCGTGACCTTCCTCGGCTTCTACGCGGTGTGCTGCGCGGTCACCTGGGCGGTATACCTTCGCCGGCCCCCCGTCACGGTCGTCCCGGCCGCCGGAACGGCCGCGAAACCGCAGCTCACCTCGGTGTAGCGGGCCTTCGGCGCGGCATCGCTTTACGGCGCCGAAATACGCCGGAACCGAGTCTGACACGCCCGCTTGGCAGGCTCGGTCCCCGCGACGCGAAACCGACCACTGGGCAAGGCAGGTCACCATGTACGAGGACAAGCACATCGGTCCGCTCGCAGGCTTCACCGTCGGTGTCACCGCTGCGCGGCGGGCCGACGAGCTGATCGCCCTGCTGCGCCGCCGCGGAGCCAGCGTGCTGCACGCGCCCGCGCTGCGGATCGTGCCCCTGGCCGACGACAGCGAGCTGCTCGCCGCCACCAAGGAGCTCATCGGCCGCGCGCCGGACGTGGTCGTCGCCACCACCGCCATCGGCTTCCGCGGCTGGATCGAGGCCGCCGACGGGTGGGGGGTCGGCGAGGCGCTGCTGGAGCGGTTGCGGGCCACCGAACTGCTGGCCCGCGGGCCGAAGGTGAAGGGCGCCATCCGGGCCGCCGGGCTGGTGGAGACCTGGTCCCCGCAGTCGGAATCCCTCGCCGAGGTACTGGACCGGCTGCTGACGGCCGGTGTCGCCGGGCGGCGCGTCGCGCTCCAGCTGCACGGGGAGCCGCTGCCGGGATTCGTCGAGGCGCTGCGGGAGGGCGGGGCCGAGGTGGTGGTGGTCCCGGTGTACCGGTGGATGGCGCCGGAGGACCTCGGGCCGCTGGACCGGCTGCTGGACGCGGTGATCGGCGGCGCGGTGGACGCGGTCAGCTTCACCTCGGCGCCGGCGGCGGCCTCGCTGCTCTCGCGGGCCGAGGAGCGGGGCGTACGCGGACCCCTGCTGGATGCGCTGCGCGGCGGGCTGGTGTCGGCGTGCGTGGGGCCGGTCACCGCGCTCCCCTTGCAGGCGCACGGGGTGGACACGGTGCAGCCGGAGCGGTTCCGGCTGGGCCCGCTGGTGCAGCTGCTCTGCCAGGAGCTGCCGGGACGGGCGCGGGTGCTGCCGGTGGCCGGGCACCGGCTGGAGATCCGGGGGCAGGCGGTGGTGGTGGACACGGAACTGCGGCCGGTACCGCCGGCCGGGATGGCCCTGCTGCGGGCGCTGACGCGCCGGCCGGGATGGGTGGTGGGCCGCGCCGAGCTGCTGCGGGCACTGCCGGGGGCGGGGCGGGACGAGCATGCCGTGGAGACGGCGATGGCGCGGCTGAGGGTGGCGCTGGGGGCGCCGAAGCTGATCCAGACCGTGGTCAAGCGGGGGTACCGGCTGTCGCTGGACGCGGCTTCCGACGCGAAGTACGTGGACGCCTGAGGGCTTTCGTTCAGCGAGGTACCCGGTGCACGTTGTGCTCCTGGACATCCGGGAGCAGGCCCGCTGCGGCGGTGAAATCCTTGTCGTCGTGGAGAATGATCAGCCCGTGGTGAGCCGCCGTCACGCAGATGAGCCAGTCGACAACGGACAGGCTCTGGTGGCGGCCGCGCTGGGCCAGGCGGTACTGCGCGGTTTCGATCCACTGCCAGGCGTTCTTGGGAACGGCCACCTCCGGATAGAGGTCGGCAAGCATGTCCGTCATCGCTTCGTACTCGTCGAGACTCCGCGCGGACCTGCGGAACTCCGTGCGCTGGGGGCGACAGGAGCCGACGTTGCCCTCGTCGACTTCGTGTGCCCACGCTTCGTTGAGGGGGCGGTCGCGCTGCAGGCGCCAGACGGCAGTCGAGTCGATCAGGTAGCGGAGCACGTCAGGCGACGCCCTTCTCCGCGGCGTGCTGACGCCAGAAGCTCTCGTCGTCCCAGGCCTGGGCCGCCTGGAAGTGGCGGAGCCGGGCCTCGGTGCGGCGGCGGCGCTCGACGTATTCGCGCAGGGCGAGATTCACCGTCTCTTTCTTCGTCCGGGCGCCCGACAGCTGCATGGCCTCGGCAAGGGCCTCGTCATCAAGATCGATCTGAGTGGCTGACATATGCCCCTCCCGGGGAGTAACCATCGGCTCCATATAAAGGTAGCGGATGCTGCATACATGCGGGGCGCGGTTGGACGGTGCCGACGGGGTTCCGGTAGACGCCCCACACGGGCACTCTTGCAGGGGCACACCCCCAGAGGCGCTGGGGGAGGCACACTCACCGGGTGACCCTCCGAGGCGGTGACAGGGCGCATGGTTGCGGACAGGCGAAAGTGCGGGCTGCGGTTCGACGCCGGGCGGGTCTGCCTGGACCTGATGGCCACCTTCACGCCCCGCGAGGGGATCCCGGACGGCGACGGACTGCGGCTGTGGCTCGCCGGGACCGGGCTGGTGCCCGACCGGACGCCGCTCGCCCGGGTGGACCCGGACTGGGTCGCGGCCTTCCAGGCGCTGCGCGGCGATGTGGAGACCCTCGTACGGGCGGAACTCGCCGGGAGCGAACCGGCCGAGGACGCGCTGGCCCGGGTCAACGCGCTGGCCGCCGGACCACCCCCCGGTTTGTGTGCCGTGAGGGACCACGACGGGCACCTCGTACGGGAGTTGCGCGGCGGCGTCGAATGCCCGGCGCTGCTCGCGGCCGTCGCCCGGGACGCGGTGGAGCTGCTGACCGACCCCGGAGAGCGGGCGCTGCTGCGGGCGTGTGAGGGCGACGGCTGCGCCCGGGTCTACCTGGACACCTCGCGCGGACACCGCCGGCGCTGGTGCTCCAGCGAGCTGTGCGGCAACCGCGAGCGCGTCGCCCGTCACCGCCGCCGGGCACTGGCGGCCGGATCCGCGTAGGCCGCGTACCGCAGGGTGCGCCGCCCGGCGCAGCGCTCCCCGTACCGCCCTGTGAGACCGGTTCCGGAACGGGCGTGCGGACAGGGTCCCGATTCGCGTACGGTTGACGGTCGCCCATGCACGTCAGAAGGGGGCCTTGGTGGCCGCGCAGAATGCCGCTGTCGACAGCACGGCGGATTCCGTCCGCGATCGGGAGATCGCGGTCGAGCAGACGCATCTCGACCGGGTGTACCGACGCCTTGAGGAGAAGATCCACGAGGCCGAGTTCCTCATGAACGACGCGGCCAAGCGGGGCCAGGTGGGGACGCCCGGCGCCCTCGCCGAGCGCGACGCGCAGGTCTTCCGGGCGGGCATCCACCTGAACCGGCTCCACAGCGAGTTCGAGGACTTCCTCTTCGGCCGCATCGACCTGGTGCGGGGGAAGGACGGTGAGCGCGGCGCGGACGGCGCGTTCACCTCGGTCGAGCCCGCCGACGACGCGATCCGCGACGACCTCACGGCCGACATCGCCGAGACGCTGCACATCGGCCGCATGGGAGTCCTCGACTCCGACTACGCGCCGCTGGTCATCGACTGGCGCGCGCCGGCCGCCGCGCCGTTCTACCGCTCGACGCCCAAGGAGCCCGGTCGCGTCGTGCGCCGCCGCGTCATCCGCTCCAAGGGCCGCAAGGTGCTGGGCGTGGAAGACGACCTGATGCGCCCCGAGGTCACGGCCTTCCTCGGCGGCGAGGAACTGCCCGCCATCGGCGACGGCGCCCTGATGGCCGCGCTCGGGCGGGCCCGTACGCACTCCATGCGGGACATCGTCTCCTCCATCCAGGCCGAGCAGGACCTCGTCATCCGGGCCCCCGCCGCGTCCGTCGCCGAAGTCGCCGGCGGCCCCGGCACCGGCAAGACCGCCGTCGCCCTGCACCGCGCCGCCTACCTGCTCTACCAGGACCGGCGCCGCTACGCCGGGGGCATCCTGATCGTCTCCCCGACCCCGCTGCTCGTCGCGTACACCGAAGGCGTGCTGCCCTCCCTGGGCGAGGAGGGCCAGGTCGCC
Source organism: Streptomyces sp. NPDC003038 (assembly GCF_040611115.1). NCBI lineage: Bacteria > Bacillati > Actinomycetota > Actinomycetes > Kitasatosporales > Streptomycetaceae > Streptomyces > Streptomyces sp. NPDC003038. The sequence continues at coordinate 81,659 of NZ_JBEXNN010000018.1, read as the reverse complement.
ATCCGGGCGCTCGGCTCGCTCGTCGACGGCGCCGAGGCGACGACCTACGACGATCCGGCCGTGGCCCGCGTCAAGGGCTCCTCGCGGATGCCGAAGGTGCTGCGCAAGGCCGTACGCGGCGCCCTGGAGCTCGGCAACGCCCCGGACCGGCTGCGCGTGGTGGCCTTCGGGCGCCGCCAGGAGCTGGAGGCCGACGAGCTGAACCGCATCCGGCAGAACGTGCTCAGCGGCACCGCCCCCGTGAACCTGCTGCGCCCGCGCGCCCGCAAGCTGCTCCTCGACGCGCTGTACGCGAAGTCCGGCGGGTCCGGCCGGCACAGCGACCCGCAGCTCGCCGCCGAGCTGCGCTCCGCCTTCGACGAGGACGTCTCCACCGAGGACGCCTTCATCGGCTTCCTGAACGCCTGGTGGCCCGAGCTGACCCCGCGCGGGGTGCTCGCCGCGATGGCCGACGAGCGGCGCCTGTCCCGCTGGTCGCGCCGGGACCTCAACCAGCGCGAGACCCGCCAGCTGGCCCGCTCGCTGCGCCGGGTGGGCCCGGACGGCAAGGGGCCGCTGTCGGTGCACGACGTGGCGCTGCTGGACGAGCTCCAGCAGCTGCTGGGCGCCCCCGCCCGGCCCCGGCGCAAGCGGGAGCTGGACCCGCTCGACCAGCTCAGCGGGCTGGAGGAGCTGATGCCGACCCGCGAGGAGACCCAGTGGGAGCGGGCCGAGCGGCTGGCGGCGGAACGCACCGAGTACGCGCACGTCATCGTGGACGAGGCGCAGGACCTGACGCCGATGCAGTGGCGGATGGTGGGCCGCCGGGGCCGCCACGGCACCTGGACGGTGGTCGGGGACCCGGCGCAGTCCTCCTGGACCGACCCGGAGGAGGCCGCCGCGGCCCGCGACGAGGCCCTGGGCAGCCGACCGCGCCGGCGGTTCACCCTCACCGTGAACTACCGCAACCCGGCGGAGGTCGCCGAGGTCGCGTCCCGGGTGCTGCGCCGGGCCATGCCGGGCATGGAGCCGCCGTCGGCGGTGCGCTCCACGGGTCTGGAGCCCCGTTTCACGGCCGCGGCGGGCGATCTGGGCACGGCGGTCCGGGAGGAGACGCGGCGGCTGCTGGAGCAGGTGGACGGCACCGTCGGCGTGGTGGTGGCCATGGACCGGCGCGCGGAGGCCGCGGGATGGCTGGCCGACCTGGGGGAGCGGGCGGTGGCGCTGGGCAGCCTGGAGGCCAAGGGGCTGGAGTACGACGCCACCGTGGTCGTCTCCCCGGCGGAGATCGCCAGGGGCATCTCCCACGACGGAGTCGTACGGGACGAGTCCCCGGCGGGCCTGCGGGTGCTGTACGTGGCGCTGACGCGGGCGACGCAGCAGCTCACCGTGGTCTCCACGGACCGGGACGAGCCGGACGCGGACGGGGTGCCGGGCCTGCTGCGGGTGTAGGGCGGGGCGGCGTAGGGCCGTATGGTCCGCGGCCAGGCGCGTGGTGAGCGGAACCGGCCGCCGGGAGGGGGCTCACTTCCGGCGATCCTTTGTTAGCCTGGTGAAGGCACCGACTCGATCCAAGCCCCCGGGCCCAACCTTCGTCGCCTAGAGCGACCACTTGCCGCGAGGCGAGCATGGCGGGTCGGTGTCATAGACAGCAGCGTTACCAGGTGTCGCCAGGTCCGCGCCCTCCACCAGTGGAGGGCGCGGACCTGTTTCGTATCAACCCACCATTCCGTCGATCACTGGAATCTCGTATGGTGGAAGAGTCTTTCCGAAATTTGTAGCTGGTTACCTTGTACCGGCTGGTAGGTGGGACGATCGGACAACAGGTCCTGCCGCGGCAGCCGTGTGCGGGTTCTGTGTGTACAGCGAAAACCAGGGACAGAAGAGGAACACGGCCATGGCAACGGCGCCCAGCGTCTCGTATTCGATGACGGTCCGTCTGGAAGTGCCCGCGAGCGGAACCGCGGTCTCCCAGCTCACCACCGCCGTGGAGTCCTCCGGCGGTTCGGTCACCGGCCTCGATGTGACCGCCTCGGGCCACGAGAAGCTCCGGATCGACGTCACCATCGCCGCGACCTCCACCGCGCACGCGGACGAGATCGTCGAGAAGCTGCGGGGGATCGAGGGCGTCAGCCTGGGCAAGGTCTCCGACCGCACCTTCCTGATGCACCTCGGCGGCAAGATCGAGATGGCGTCCAAGCACCCCATCCGCAACCGCGACGACCTCTCGATGATCTACACCCCGGGCGTGGCCCGCGTGTGCATGGCGATCGCCGAGAATCCCGAGGACGCGCGTCGCCTCACCATCAAGCGCAACTCCGTCGCAGTCGTGACGGACGGCTCGGCCGTGCTGGGCCTGGGCAACATCGGCCCGATGGCCGCGCTGCCCGTCATGGAGGGCAAGGCGGCCCTCTTCAAGCGCTTCGCGGGCATCGACGCGTGGCCCATCTGCCTGGACACCCAGGACTCCGACGAGATCGTCGCGATCGTCAAGGCCATCGCCCCCGGCTTCGCCGGAATCAACCTGGAGGACATCTCCGCGCCGCGCTGCTTCGAGATCGAGGCCCGGCTGCGCGAGGCCCTCGACATCCCCGTCTTCCACGACGACCAGCACGGCACCGCGATCGTCGTGCTCGCGGCGCTCACCAACGCACTGCGCGTGGTGGGCAAGGCGGTCGGCGACGTCAAGGTCGTCATGTCGGGCGCCGGCGCGGCCGGTACGGCCATCCTCAAGCTGCTGCTCGCGGCGGGTGTCAAGAACGCCGTCAGCGCGGACATCCACGGTGTCGTGCACGCGGACCGCCCCGACCTCGTCGACGCGGACGAGGATTCCCCGCTGCGCTGGATCGCCGACAACACCAACCCCGAGGGCTACACGGGCACCCTGAAGGAGGCCGTGGTCGGCGCCGACGTCTTCATCGGCGTCTCGGCCCCGAACGTGCTCTCCGGCGAGGACGTGGCCGCCATGGCGGAAGGCGCGATCGTGTTCGCGCTAGCGAACCCGGACCCCGAGGTCGACCCCGCGATCGCACGCCAGACCGCCGCCGTCGTCGCCACCGGCCGTTCCGACTTCCCGAACCAGATCAACAACGTGCTGGTCTTCCCGGGCGTCTTCCGCGGCCTGCTGGACGCCCAGTCCCGCACGGTGAACACCGAGATGATGCTGGCCGCGGCGAGCGCGCTGGCCGACGTGGTCGGCGAGGACGAGCTGAACGCGAACTACATCATCCCGTCCGTGTTCAACGACAAGGTCGCGGGCGCGGTCGCGGGTGCGGTCCGCAAGGCCGCCTCCGCCGCTGTGACGGCCCCCACGTCCCGCTGATCCCGGCGCGTCGCGGGATGCGGGCCCGGCAGGGCGCCTCTAGGGTTGCGGGGATGCGCCCGCGAGGTCCGCGGTCCAGAGCATCCGGGCGGGCGACGGGTGCGGACGGAGCGTCACCGCGGCGTGACTGTGGCGCTTTTCGTGTGACCCCCGCGGGTGCCGGATTGGCTTTCCCGCCGCTGGTGGGGGCAGGATGCGTAACCGGGCGAGAGGGTCTGACGTTCAGACCCGGGTCCGGGGACTGTCCGAGGGCCCTGGCAGCATCGGCTTCGATCTCACGCCTCTAAGGCAAGTTGAACACGGGAGTACAACATGAACCGCAGTGAGCTGGTGGCCGCTCTGTCCGAGCGCGCCGAGGTGACCCGCAAGGACGCCGACGCCGTTCTGGCCGCGCTCGCCGAGACCGTCGGCGAGATTGTCGCCAAGGGCGACGAGAAGGTCACCATCCCCGGCTTCCTGACCTTCGAGCGCACCCACCGTGCCGCTCGCACCGCGCGCAACCCGCAGACCGGCGACCCCATCCAGATCCCGGCCGGCTACAGCGTGAAGGTCTCCGCGGGCTCCAAGCTCAAGGAAGCCGCCAAGGGCAAGTAGTCAGCCCCGGCGCCGAAGGCAGCACAGGCCTTTGGAACGGCAGTAGTACGTAGAACGGCGAAGGGCGGCCACCCCCAGGCGGGGTGGCCGCCCTTCCGCCTGTTCCGGGCGCCCCAGGCCCCTCGGACAGCCGGGGGCTGCCAGGGGCCGTTGGAGCCCACGGGAAAGCCCCCCTGGCCCGGGAAGGACCAGGGGGGCTTTCCGTAAGGCCGTACGTGGCGTACGTGGCGTACTTGGGGGTCGTTGGGGTACGGCCGACGTGCCGTACCCCAACGTGCCGTACCGCCGTGCTTCCGGACGGAACGTCAGACGAGGTCGCCGTTGGGGAGCTCGACCTTCGCGCCCAGCTCCACGAGCTTCTCCATGAAGTTCTCGTAGCCGCGGTTGATCAGGTCGATGCCGTGGACCCGTGAGGTGCCCTCGGCCGCCAGCGCCGCGATCAGGTACGAGAACCCGCCGCGCAGGTCCGGGATGACCAGGTCGGCGCCCTGCAGCTTGGTGGGGCCGGAGACGACCGCCGAATGCAGGAAGTTGCGCTGGCCGAAGCGGCAGGCCGAGCCGCCCAGGCACTCCCGGTACAGCTGAATGTGTGCGCCCATCTGGTTGAGCGCCGAGGTGAATCCGAGGCGGGACTCGTAGACCGTCTCGTGGACGATCGAGAGGCCCGAGGCCTGCGTCAGGGCCACGACGAGCGGCTGCTGCCAGTCGGTCTGGAAACCGGGGTGCACGTCCGTCTCCAGCGCGATGGCCTTCAGCGGGCCGCCCGGGTGCCAGAAGCGGATGCCGTTGTCGTCGATCTCGAAGGCGCCGCCGACCCGGCGGAAGGTGTTCAGGAAGGTCATCATCGAGCGCTGCTGGGCGCCGCGCACGTAGATGTTGCCGCCGGTCGCCAGGGCCGCGGAAGCCCAGGAGGCGGCCTCCAGGCGGTCCGGGAGCGCCTTGTGGTTGTAGCCGCCCAGACGGTCCACACCGGTGATCCGGATGGTCCGGTCGGTGTCGACGGAGATGATCGCGCCCATCTTCTGCAGGACGCAGATGAGGTCCTCGATCTCCGGCTCCACCGCGGCGTTGCTGAGCTCGGTGACGCCCTCGGCCAGAACGGCCGTCAGCAGCACCTGCTCGGTCGAGCCGACGGAGGGGTAGGGAAGGCGGATCTTGCAGCCGCGCAGGCGCTGCGGGGCTTCCAGGTACTGGCCGCCCTCCCGCTTCTCGATGGTCGCGCCGAACTGGCGGAGCACGTCGAAGTGGAAGTCGATCGGCCGGCCGCCGATGTCGCAACCGCCGAGCCCCGGGATGAAGGCGTGGCCGAGGCGGTGCAGGAGGGGGCCGCAGAAGAGGATCGGGATGCGCGAAGAGCCCGCGTGCGCGTCGATGTCGGCGACGTTCGCGCTCTCGACGTAGGTCGGGTCGAGCACCAGCTCGCCCGGCTCCTCGCCGGGGCGGACCGTTACGCCGTGCAGCTGGAGCAACCCGCGTACGACCCGCACGTCACGGATGTCGGGAACATTGCGCAGCCGGCTGGGTTCGCTTCCGAGCAGAGCGGCGACCATGGCCTTGGGCACGAGGTTCTTCGCACCGCGGACACGGATCTCGCCCTCGAGCGGGGTACCGCCATGGACAAGCAGTACGTCGTCACTGTCTGTGCCGGTCATGAATCTCGCGTTCCGGAGAGGGGTGGGCAGGGGACCAGTGAAAAGGGTAAGGGCCACTAGCCCCTTGTTCGCATGGCTGACGCGGCCGTAGGACTGTCATTAATTCGCCCGGCACAGTGCGTGCCCGCCTCATGGCGGAGTGTTGCCTTCCGCTCGCGTCGCCGGTAGGCGCTCCTTCCCGCGGCCGTGCGCCCTGAGCTGCGTACGATCCGATCCGGCCACCTGCTCCCCTTGAGAGGCGAATGTGCGAGATCATGGCGGCATGACCGAGGTGTCCTCCCTCACAGGGCGGTTGCTCGTGGCCACCCCCGCCCTCGCGGACCCGAACTTCGACCGTGCGGTCGTGCTGCTGCTCGACCACGACGAGCAGGGCTCGCTCGGCGTGGTCCTCAACCGGCCGACACCGGTGGGCGTCGGCGACGTCCTGCTGCCCTGGGCGCCCCTGGCCGGCGACCCGGGCGTGGTCTTCCAAGGCGGACCCGTCGGGCTCGACTCGGCCCTGGGGATCGCCGTCATCCCGGGCGAGGAAGGCCCGCTCGGCTGGCGCCGGGTGCACGGGGCGATCGGGCTGGTCGACCTGGAGACGCCGCCGGAGCTGCTGGCCGCGGCCCTGGGATCGCTGCGGATCTTCGCCGGTTACTCCGGATGGGGGCCGGGCCAGCTGGAGATCGAGCTGGGCGACGGCGCCTGGTACGTCGTGGAGTCGGAGCCCGGCGACGTGTCCTTCCCGGATCCGCAGCGGCTGTGGCGGGCGGTGCTGCGCCGCCAGCGCAGCGAGCTGGCGATGGTCGCCACCTATCCGGACGACCCGTCGCTGAACTGACGCGCGCGGTGTTCAGTACCCTGGGTGGCATGAGCACTCTTGAGCCCGAGCGCGGGACTGGCACGGGGACCCTCGTAGAGCCGACGCCGCAGGTGTCGCACGGTGACGGCGACCACGAGCGCTTCGCCCACTACGTCCAGAAGGACAAGATCATGGCGAGCGCCCTCGACGGGACTCCCGTCGTCGCGCTCTGCGGCAAGGTCTGGGTACCGGGCCGGGACCCGAAGAAGTACCCGGTCTGCCCCATGTGCAAGGAGATCTACGAGTCCATGGGCCCCGGCGGGGACAAGGACAAGGGCAAGGGCGGCAAGGACACCTAGTCCGCCCCACCCCCCTGAGCATTCCGCCTCTCTTCCGCTTGGGCGGGACCAAGGCCCCCGGGTGCGCTGGTGCGTGCCCCGGGGGCCTTTTGCCTGTCCGGGGGGGCGCGTTAGGGTCGGCCGCGCAAGCGCTCTGTGGAACGAGAGTTGCGCTGTGCGCAACGGATGGCCGTGAAGGGCTGACGCATGGACCCGATCCCCGCATCCCTGGACCTGATCCCCGCACCCCGGTTCGCCGTTCCGCACGAGGACGGGCACCGCTACGCCTTCGGACCCGCGCCGGCCCTCGCCGCCGGGCCGGGGACCGAGGCCGCCGCGCGCTGGCTGCGGCGGGAGTTGGGGGCCGCCACCGGGTACGGACTCGCGGAGCCCGCTTCCGGCGTCCGGGGCGACGTACGGCTGTCCGTGGACGGGCGGCTGGCCGCCGAGGAGTACCGGCTGGAGATCGACGCCGACGGGGTGGAGCTGGCGGGCGGCTCCGGTGCGGGGGTCTTCTGGGGCGCGCAGACGCTGCGTCAGTTGCTCGGACCGGACGCGTACCGCAAGGCCCCGCTGCCCGGCCGCACTTGGACCCTGCCGCACGCCCGGATCGCCGACGGCCCGCGGTTCGGGTGGCGCGGGATGATGCTCGACGTCGCCCGGCACTTCATGCCCAAGGACGGGGTGCTGCGGTACATCGACCTGATCGCCGCCCACAAGCTCAATGTGCTGCACCTGCACCTGACGGACGACCAGGGATGGCGGATCGAGATCAAGCGCCACCCGCGGCTCACCGAGGTGGGCGCCTGGCGGGCGCGCAGCCGGTGGGGACACCGGGCCTCGCCGCTGTGGAACGAGACCCCGCACGGCGGCTACTACACGCAGGACGACATCCGCGAGATCGTCGCGTACGCCGCCGAGCGGTACGTCCGGGTGGTTCCGGAGATCGACCTGCCGGGGCATTCGCAGGCCGCGATCGCCGCGTACCCGGAACTGGGGAACGGCGATGTCGTGGAGACCGCCGCGCTGGAGGTGTGGGACGACTGGGGGATCACCGAGAACGTGCTCGCGCCGACCGAGGCCGTACTGCGGTTCTACGAAGGCGTCTTCGAGGAGCTGCTGGAGCTGTTCCCCGCCGAGGTCTCGCCCTTCGTGCACGTGGGCGGCGACGAGTGCCCGAAGGCGCAGTGGAAGGCCTCCGAGGTGGCGCAGGCGCGGATCCGGGAGCTGGGCGTGGACGGGGAGGAAGGGCTCCAGTCCTGGTTCATCAGGCACTTCGACGGCTGGCTCGCGGAGCGCGGGCGGCGGCTGATCGGGTGGGACGAGATCCTGGAGGGCGGGCCGGCTCCGGGCGCGGCCGTCTGCTCGTGGCGCGGTTACGGGGGCGGCATCGCCGCCGCCGAGGCCGGGCACGACGTGGTGATGTGCCCGGAGCAGCAGGTCTACCTGGACTACCGTCAGGCGGCGGGCGAGGACGAGCCGATGCCCATCGGTTACGTGCGCTCGCTGGAGGACGTGTACCGCTTCGAGCCGGTGCCGCCGGAGCTGTCGCGGGAGGCCGCAACCCACGTGCTGGGCGCGCAGGCCAATGTGTGGACCGAGGTGATGGAGGATCAGAACCGGGTCGACTACCAGGTGTTCCCGCGGCTGGCGGCCTTCGCGGAGGTGGTGTGGTCACGGCTGCCGGAGCCGGGGCGGCGGGAGTACGCGGACTTCGAGGCGCGGATGACGGCGCACTACGCCCGGCTGGACGCTCTCGGGGTCGGTTACCGGCCGCCCGGTGGCCCGTTGCCGTGGCAGCGCAGGCCGGGAGTGCTCGGACGCCCGATCGACGGCGAGCCCCCGATCGTGTGAGGGGATGGGGAGGCCGACGGCGGGGAGGCCGACGGCGGGGAGGGGGCAGGAACCGGAACTCTTCCTCAATTTCCGTTTATACGGGGAAAAACGGGCGAACGGCCGAGGTTCGTGGAGCCGGGCGAAGGAGGGGGCGGACGAGGGGGCGGACGAGGGCGTGGAGAAGAGCGCGCGGAAGGGCGCGGAGGAGAGGGGCGCCCGGTGGACCCTCGCGCCCGGGCGGTACGGAAGATGTGCCAGAGTTGCCACGTCCCGGCGGTGAGCACGTACCGTACGGCGGACAGGCGTGAGCGCCGGGACCGGGACATCGGGAAGGGGCAGCTGGGTTGACCACGCACGCACCGCACGCACTGCATTCAGCGCAGGGGCCGCAGGCGGCGCAGTCCGTGACGCTGCCGGCCTCGCTCGACGAGGCCGTGGCGGCACTCACGGCCATGCCCGCCGCCGTTCCCGTCGCCGGTGGCACCGACCTCATGGCCGCAGTCAACGCCGGGCTGCTGCGTCCGGCCGCGCTGGTGGGCCTGGGCCGGATCAACGAGATCCGCGGCTGGCAGTACCAGGACGGCCACGCCCTGCTCGGGGCGGGCCTCACGCACGCGCGGATGGGGCGGCCGGATTTCGCCGCTCTGATCCCCGCGCTGGCCGCTGCCGCGCGAGCCTCCGGACCCCCGCAGATCCGCAACGCCGGCACCCTCGGCGGCAACATCGCCACCGCCGCGCCGACCGGTGACGCACTGCCCGTGCTGGCCGCGCTGGAGGCCGCCCTCATCATCGTCGGCCCGGGCGGATCGGGCCGCGAGATCCCGGTGTCGCACCTGCTGGCCGGCCGGGAGATGCTGCGGCCCGGCGAGCTGATCGGCTTCGTGCGCGTGCCGCTGCTGCACGCACCGCAGGTGTTCCTGAAGGCCACGGGTCGTACGGGGCCGGGGCGTGCTGTGGCGTCCGTGGGGCTCGTACTGGATCCCGCGCGCCGGGGCGTGCGCTGTGCGATCGGCGCGGTCGCGCCGATGCCGCTGCGGCCGCTGGAGGCCGAGGAGTGGGTCGCCTCGTTGATCGACTGGGACGGGAAGCGGAGCCTGGCCCCCGAGGCGCTGGAGGCCTTCGGCGATTACGTCGCGGCCGCCTGCGTACCCGATCAGGGAGAACCGGTGGCTCCCGGTGTACTGCATCTGCGGCGGACGGTGGCCGTGCTGGCACGGAGGGCCCTGGGGAGGGCGCTGACCTCATGAGTGAGAACGAGAACGAGAACGGGAACGTGGGCGGATCGAACGGCGGCCCGGGAGACGCGGGCTCCGTGGGTTCCGCGGGTTCCGGCTGGGGATGGGAGCCGGTGCCGCACGGCGGCGAGTACGACTCCGACGCGACGGCCTTCGTGAAACTGCCGCAGGACATGCTGGACGCGCTCGGGACCGGGGAGCCGCTGGCGGCGCCCGGGCACGGCTACGTGCCGCCGCCGATGATCGTGCCGCTCGGCTCCGCCAGTACGGATCCGGCGGCCACGGGTACCTGGACGATCTCCGTGCCGTGGCCGGAGGCGGGCTCGGCCGCCGCGGCGCCGGCCCCGGGCCCGGCCCCCGTGGGCGGGCCGATTCCGGCGTCGATTCCCCTTCCGGCCTCGGTGGCGGCGGCCTTCGCCGATCCGGCCGCGGCAGCCGCTGCGGCACCGGCCGGGACGGACCGGGATCCGGGCGACTCCACGGCGGAATGGCGGTTCCCGGAGGCGGCGCAGGAGCCCGAGGGCTCGGCGACCGGGCAGTGGGCGATGCGGGAATTCCCCGAGCAGCCGAATGACTACCGGCAGAGCGGGCTGACGGCCGACTGGAGCCAGGCCCCGGCGACCCTGCCGGGCGGCGCCGCGGCGCCGTGGGCGAACCACCCCCACTACGAAGGCGCCCAGGAGTACGCGGCGCAGCAGCCCGACCCGGACCTGGCCTCCGGGGTGCTGCCGGGTACGGACGAGGCGGCGGCGGCTTCGGCCGCGGCGGCCGCCGCCGACGCGGCCGCGGGCCGGCTGCTCGGCGGGCCCGGAGCCGAGGCCCTGCGGCGTGGGCCGCGCGTGCTGGGCGGCCCCGGTGTGGGCACACCCCTCGCGGAGGACGAGCCGGTGCATCCGGCTCCGCACGACATCGACGCCGCGCACGGCGCGGCGGCCGCGCCGGTCGCGGGGGAGCGGCCGCATCCGGTGGCCGAGCCCGCGGGGGCGGCGGAGGCCGCCGAAGCCGTGGCGCCGCCGGTGGCGCGGGTGGCGTCCGCCGTCCGTCTGGACCTCTTCGGCAGCGTGCGGGCCGAGGCGGAGCCCGCCGAGCCGCTGGAGCCCGCGGCGCCCTTGGACCGGGACCTGGGCCCGGACCGAGACTTGGGCCTGGACCGCGACCTGGGCCCGGACCGCGACCTGAGCCTGGACGGGGACGTCGACGCGGACCAGGCGCCGGCCGCAGAGCCCGCGGGGGTCCCCGGGCCGGTGCCGCCCGCGAAGTCCCTGCCGGCCGCGGAACCGGCGGAGCCGGGGAGCACCGACGGGCACGGCTTCGCGGTGTCCGGCGATCCCGCGCCGGAGCCCGCCGGCACGGACGGGCACGGCTTCGCCGGGACCGGGCCGGCCCCTGAGGACACCGCGGCCGAGCCCACACCGGGCGCGGACACCGCGGACCGTGCCGTGGTGGTCCCGGATACGGGAACGGCCGGAGGTTTCCCGGCTCAGGAGCCGACGTACGAAGAAGAAGCGGCAGCCGAGGCCGTCGCCCATCACGAACACCCGCTGGCTTCCTACGTCCTGCGCGTCAACGGCGCCGACCGTCCCGTCACCGGCGCCTGGATCGGCGAATCCCTCCTCTACGTGCTGCGCGAGCGCCTCGGCCTCGCCGGCGCCAAGGACGGCTGCTCGCAGGGTGAATGCGGCGCCTGCGCCGTGCAGGTCGACGGCCGGCTCGTCGCCTCCTGCCTCGTACCGGCCGCGACGGCGGCGGGCAGCGAGGTCCGGACCGTCGAGGGCCTCGCCACGGACGGGGAACTCTCGGACGTGCAGCAGGCGTTGTGCAGGTCGGGCGCGGTGCAGTGCGGGTTCTGCGTACCGGGCATGGCCATGACCATCCACGACCTGCTGGAGGGCAACCACGCCCCCAGCGAGCTGGAGACCCGGCAGGCGCTGTGCGGCAACCTCTGCCGCTGTTCCGGCTACGCGGGTGTCATCGACGCCGTCCGCGAGGTCGTGGCGGGACGGGACGCGGCGGCCTCGGCATCCGAGCCCGCGGGCTCACCGGCACCGCCGGAGCCGTCGACACCCTCGACACCCTCGGCATCGTCGTCACTTTCGACACATTCGGCATCGTCGGAGCCGTGGATTCCGCACCAGGCACCGCCCGGCGAGGGCGGCATCCACGGCATGCACCACGGAGGCACGGCGTGAGCGGGCAGGACGCGGCGACGGCGACGACAGCGGTGAACACCGCGATGACGGCCTCGGCGACGCCCCCGGCGGAGGACGCCGCAGAACAGCGGGTACCCCGCGGAATCGGCGCCTCCGTGCCCTCCGCCGACACCCGCGCCAAAACCGAGGGCACCTTCCCCTACGCCGCCGACCTGTGGGCCGAAGGCCTCCTCTGGGCCGCCGTGCTGCGCTCCCCGCACGCCCACGCCCGCATCCTCTCCATCGACACCGCGGCCGCCGCCGCGATGCCCGGCGTCCGCGCCGTCGTCACCCACGCCGACGTCCCCGGCGCCACCACGCACGGCCGCCGCATCGCCGACCGGCCGGTGTTCGCGCACGAGGTCGTACGCCACCACGGCGAGCCCATCGCCGCCGTCGCCGCCGACCACCCGGACACGGCGCGGCTCGCCGCGGCCGCGATCGCGGTGGAGTACGAACTCCTCGACCCGGTCACCGACCCCGAGCAGTCCTTCGGCGCTCCCCCGCTGCACCCCGACGGCAACCTGATCCGGCACATCCCGCTCCGCTACGGCGATCCGGAGGCGACCGGCGAGGTCGTGGTCGAGGGCCTGTACCGGATCGGCCGCCAGGACCCCGCCCCCATCGGCGCCGAGGCCGGCCTGGCCGTGCCGCGGCCCGACGGCGGCGTCGAGCTCTACACCGCCTCCACCGACCCGCACACCGACCGCGACCTGGCGGCGGCCTGCTTCGGGCTGGACCCCGACCGGGTACGGGTCGTCGTCACCGGCGTCCCCGGCGCGACGGCCGACCGCGAGGACGCCGCCTTCCAACTGCCCCTGGGCCTGCTGGCACTGCGTACGGGCTGCCCGGTGAAGCTGGCCGCCACCCGCGAGGAGTCCTTCCTCGGCCACACCCACCGCCACCCGACCCTGCTGCGCTACCGCCACCACGCGGACGCCGAGGGACGGCTGGTCAAGGTCGAGGCACAGGTCCTGATGGACGCGGGCGCGTACGCGGACGCGTCCTCGGAGTCCCTCGCCGCGGCGGTGGCCTTCGCCTGCGGCCCGTACGTCGTCCCGCACGCCTTCGTCGAGGGCTGGGCGGTCCGTACGAACAACCCGCCGTCGGGCCATGTCCGGGGCGAGGGCGCGATGCAGGTGTGCGCCGCGTACGAGGGCCAGATGGACAAGCTCGCGGCGGCGCTCGGCATCGACGGCGCGGAACTGCGGATGCGCAACGTCCTGGCGACGGGCGACCTGCTGCCCACCGGCCAGACGGTGACCTGCCCGGCCCCGGTCGCGGAACTCCTGCGCTCGGTGCGCGACTACCCGCTGCCCTCCCTCCCGAAGGACGCTCCGGAGGACGAGTGGCTGCTGCCGGGAGGCCTGGAGGGCGCGGGCGAGCCGGGTGCCGTGCGGCGCGGGGTCGGGTACGGGGTCGGCATGGTGCACATGCTCGGCGCCGAGGGCACCGACGAAGTCGCCACCGCGACGGTGAAGGTGGTCAACGGCGCGGCCACGGTCATCTGCGCCGCGGTCGACACCGGGCAGGGCTTCGCCACGTTGGCCCGCCAGATCGTCCAGGAGATCCTGGGCGTCGACGACGTGGCGACAGCCCCGGTCGACACCGACCAGCCGCCGGCGGGCCCGTCGGCGCACGGCCGCCACACGTGGGTCTCGGGCGGCGCGGTGGAGCGGGCGGCGAAGATGGTCCGCACGCAACTCCTCCAGCCCATGGCCCACAAGCTGGGCATGTCGACCGAGCTCCTCCAGATCACGGACGGCCGGATCACGTCGTACGACGGAGCGTTCTCGACGACGGTCACGGAGGCGATGGCGGGCAAGGAACTCTGGGCGACGGCCCAGTGCCGACCCCACCCGACGGAACCCCTGGACGCGGACGGCCAGGGCGACGCCTTCGTCGGCCTCGCCTTCTGCGCGATCCGCGCCGTGGTGGACGTGGACGTCGAGCTGGGATCGGTACGCGTGGTCGAACTGGCCGTGGCCCAGGACGTCGGCCGGATCCTCAACCCCCGCCAGCTGGAGGCCCGTATCGAGGCGGGCGTCACCCAGGGCGTCGGCGCGGCCCTGACGGAGAACCTCCGCACGGTCTCCGGCCTGGTCCGCCACCCGGACCTGACGGGCTACGCCCTGCCGACCTCGCTCGACGCCCCGGTCGTGCGCATCGTCAAACTGGTCGAGGAACGGGACGTGGTGGCACCGTTCGGGGCGAAGGCCGCGAGCGCGGTCCCTGTGGTCACGGCCCCGGCGGCGGTGGCCTCGGCGGTACGCGCGGCCACGGGCCGCCCGGTCAACAGGCTCCCGATCCGGCCATCGGCGGCGGTCGCCGCACCCAACTCGTGACGGCGTGACCTGCATTGCACGTGCAACCCCGGGGGCGGGGTGTTGGTGCCGGTCGCTAGAGTGATCGGTGAGAGTGCGCACGTTTACGCGCGAACAGGTGCGAACGGGTGCGAACGGGGACGGGGAGCGGCGGGAACGCCGCGACTACGGGGAGACGGGGAGTCGGGGAGGCCATCGTGGCAGCGGAGAACGGGCCGAGGGTAAGCGTGCTGGGGCAGAGCCCCACTGCGGGGTTGGCAGACGCGGTGATGCGCCAGGCGAAGGCGCTGGAAGTCGAATACGACTCCCTGAAGGAATACAAGAACCGGGTGGACGGCCTCCTGAAGTCGTTGGGGGAGTCCCCGGCGCACCACGGCAAGCTGGCCCACGGCACTCTGCCGGCCGGTTCGCTGGGCAAGGGTTTCCCGGAGGCCGAAGACCTCTACAACACCTACAACAAGGTTCACTCGGAGCTGCAGAAGCTGTCGAAGGGGCTGGCGGAACAGATCGAGGCCTTGGGCATCGCCCTCTTGTCGGCGGGCAAGGGGTACGACGGGGTGGATGAGGAGACCAAGCGGCGCATGGTCGCCATCGCCAAGGAGGCGAAGGAGCAGTACAAGCGGGCCCTTGACACGGACGCGGACAAGACGGGCAGCGTGCCGCCGGGCACGCCGAACAGTCCGAGCTCCGACGGAGCGAAGCCGGGAGGTCGGCTCTGATGGCGACGAACTTCGACCGCTACACGCACCAGCAACTGCTTGAGATGATCGCCTCGCTCGACCCGGAGACGGTGAAGGCGCGAGGCACTCAGCTGACCGAAGCCTCCAAGGCGATCGAGCGGATCGGGAAGGACCTCAAGGACCACAGGGTCAAGGGCTGGGAGGGCGAAGCGGCCGAGGCCTTCCAGAACTGGGTGAACAGCGCGGGCAGCGCGACGCTGGTCCTGAGCGAGTACAGCCATCAGGGCGGGCACTGGATGACCTTGGCGGCCCAGACCATGGTCGAGACCAAGGCCAACATGCCCAAGTACGACGCCGCGGCGGCGGGCAACCTTGCGTCCGCCCGTGAGTTCCGCAACGACCCGGACGCGCAGCAGATCGGCCAGCAGGCGCATTCGAAGCTGAGCGCGGACCACACCCGGGCCGTGGATGCGCTGAAGAAGCTGTCTGAGTCGTACGAGCAGTCGCACACTCAGATGAAGAAGGCGCAGGTCCCGAGGTTCCCGCCGCCGCCTCCGGTGCTGGTGCCGGTGGATTACAACAGCGGGCAGGACATGGCTCGGCCTGCAGGAGGGTCCGGGGGAGGGGCATCGGCCGGTTCGCCGTATACACCGTCGAGCCCACGTAGCAGTTCCTCCGACGAACCCGGATGGGTGGAGGGGCACCAGCCGAAGTCGGACAACACGCGCTCGCAGACGACCGGGTCCGTTCCGACACAGCCGCCCATGACGAGCACCCCGGACCGTGAGGTCAACGTGGGCCTGGACAACGTCACGACGCTTCCCAACCCGCCCCTGCCTCCGACGACCGTTACACCCGGTGGACCGCTGCCCGTGGGACCCGTCACCGGGGGTCCGCACATGGTCCCGCCTCTCGCTCTCCCGCCGACCGGCGGTTTGACGCTGCCCCGCCCCAACGGCCCCGGTGGGAACGGCCTGTTCCCCAACGTGAGTGGTCCGGGTGGTCCCGGTGGCAAGGCCGTCGGCTACGCCGGACTGCCCCCGCGTGACAGCGGCATCACGGGTGGACGCCCGGTGTCTCCCGCTGGCCCCGGCGCGGGCATCCCGCGCGGCACGGTCATCGGTGCCGAAGGCACGCACGCCGGCGGGCGTGGCATGGGTGGCGGCATGATGGGCGGCATGGGTGGTGGCGCGGGCGGCTCCCACGGCGGCCCCGGAGGCTCCGCGATGGGACGCCGACTGGCGACGGAGCCAGGCGGCGTCGTCGGAGGACGCCAGCCCGGCACGGGCAGTCAGCCGTTTACCCAGGGCGGCTCGGGCCTCGTGCGCAACCCCGGTGGCACGGGCGCCATGGGACATGCGGGCGCGGGCGCACGCACTCCGGGCAACCGGCGTGAGGACCAGGGGGGCGAACGCCCCGACTACCTGGCCGAGGACGAAGAGACCTGGAAGGCCAACCGTCGTGTTGTGCCGCCAGTGATCGACTGATCAGAACGGACGTTCCGCGAGATGCGCATGCGCAAGGCGACCTCGGCCCTGGTGGGCCTCCTGCTGGCCGGGGTCGCCGCGACCCCGGCCCACGCGGAGACGATTCGATCGCAGCAATGGCATCTCGACGCCATGAAGGCGGACGACATCTGGAAGATCAGTACGGGTAAGGGCATCACCGTCGCGGTGATCGATACTGGCGTCAACCGCATCCCGGAACTCAAGGGGCAAGTCCTCCCCGGTGCGGTCTTCCCCGTCGGCGACGCCGAGGGCGACAAGGACAACGACTACGGCGGTCATGGCACCAGCATGGCTTCGCTGATTGCCGGTACCGGTAAGCACCCGAGTGGTGATGGCGCCTACGGACTAGCACCTGGGGCCAAGATTCTCCCCATTCGCGTGCCCAACGTGCTGGAGAGCGCGGCGACCCCGTCTTTGGTCTCGGCCATTCGGTATGCAGCAGACTCGGATGCCAAGATCATCAATATCTCCCAGGGTAGGCCTGGAAAGCCAGAGGACGATCGAAACCGGGCTGAAGCGGTTAAGTATGCGCTTTCAAAGGGAAAATTGATCTTTGCCGCAGTTGGCAACTCCGGGGATTCCACCAACGAGACCGCCTACCCCAGTGCGACCCCCGGAGTCGTGGGCGTCGGAGCTGTGGACGCCAAGGGTGATGCGACGAAAGAGTCGCAGCACGGCCCGCAGGTCGACTTGTCTGCCCCAGGTATCGACATCGTCACGGCTTGCACCGGTAAGACAGGACTCTGCAAAACCCACGGCACCAGTGACGCGTCCGCCCTCGCCTCCGCTTCCGCCGCCCTCCTCTGGTCCGTCCACCCCGAGTGGACCAACAACCAGGTGCTCCGGGTCCTGCTGAACACCGCGGGGAAACCCGTCGACGGCGCCGAGCGCAACGACTACGTCGGCTACGGCGTGGTCCGGCCCCGCATCGCGGTACCCACCCCCGGCGACCCCGGTCCGGCGGACGTGTACCCCCTGCCCGACCTCGCGGCGGCCGAGGCCGGGGCCAAGTCCCCGTCGCCCTCCGCGGACGGCAAGGGCCCGGAGTCGGGCGCGTCGGGCGCGTCCCAGCCCGCCCCCAAGGCCGAGGAGAAGAAGGCCGGGAGCTCCCTTCCCTGGATCGCTCTGGGGATGGGAGCCTGCCTGCTCATCGGCGGAGCCGTCACCGTGATCGCCGTACGCCGTACCAACCGCTGACCTGACTGGACCTACAACGGGAGTGCACGCGATGTCGTTCGACGAGGAATGGTCGGCGGCGCGCGCCACGGCCGCCACCAACGTCTCCATGAGGCTCAACCAAGTTCCGGTCGATCCCGGTGGCGGTGGTGGCGGCGACCTTGCGCTCAACCAGGACCACATCGGCGCGATCGGTTCCGAGGCGCACAAGCTGCACTCACGCCTCCAGACCGACGGCAAGCACGCCGCCACCGCCACCGCCGAGGCCGCGAGCGCGCTGAAGAAAGAGAGCTTCGCGAGCGGGGCGGCGCTGCTCAAGGCACAGACCACGTGGGAAAGTCAGGTGAAGACCCTCGTGGCCGCCTGCGCGAACATCTCCAACGGCTTGAACTACTCGCTCTCCTCGCACGCCAAGGACGAGCAGCATCTCCACGCTGACTTCAGCGCCTCGGCCATCGACAAATACCTCAAGTAGGCGCGCACATGCTGACGTACGAGAACGTGATGAACGCCCCGTTGGACAAGCTCCAGACGGCCGTCTCCGACTGGAAGGCGATGGCCGGCAAGCTGGACGAGATGGCCGAGGCCGCTCGCAACGGCATGAAGGCGAAGTCCGACAAGGCGGAGTGGAACGGCGTCACCGCCGCCGTCGGACGGCCGTTCGTCGACAAGACGGCCAAGGAGTTCGAGGACGCGGCCAAGGAGGCAAAGGGCGTCCACCAGCTCCTCAGCGACGGTCACACCACCATCAAGACGGCCCGCGATGCGCTGAAGAAGGTCGTCGACGAGGAGGCCCCGGCCGCCGGGTTCCGAGTGGAGGCGGCCGGCAAGGTCTCGGCCATTCCGATGGATCCGAAGGCCGAGTTCACGGCCCGGCACGACCCGGACTACCCCGAGTTCAAGCGCAAGCAGGAGGAGAACCGCAAAGCCTGGCAGGCGAGGGTGGACCGGCTCGTCGAGGACTGCGCGGACGCCGACGACTCTCTGGCCCGCGCACTGCGTGCCAACGTCACGGACGACCACAACTTCAGCGGGCCGAAGTACACGACCCTGGACGCCGAGCAGGCCGACCGGGCGGCCGAGCTGATGAAGAAGCTCTCCAAGGAGCAGGGCGGCGTGGCCCGCAACCCCGAGGCGCTGCGCGAGCTGGAGGACCTGCTCGACGACAACCGCAACGAGGCTGACTTCTCGACCGACTTCTACCGCAAGCTCGGCCCCGAGGGCACGCTGGAGGCGTACGCGAAGCTGTCCATCGACGCGTCGACCCTGGGCGAGGCGGGCAAGGACCGCCTGTCGATGGTCGGCAACATCCAGAACGACATGGGCGCGATGCTGGGCCTCGCCACGCAGAAGAGCTCGCCGAACCACCTGGACGCGGCATGGACGACCGGCCTGATGAAGGCCGGCCGCAAGGAGATGCAGGTCACCGGCGATCTGACCAGCAAGATCTACGGATACCAGGCGTTGGGCGCGCTGCTGCACGAGGGCAAGTACGACAAGGACTTCCTGACCTCGGTCGGCCGGGACATGGTTGCCTTCGACCGCGAGAACCCCAAGGCCTGGGAGCACGGCGCTCCGTACGACCCGAAGACGGTGCTCAGCCAGGGCAAGGACGGCAGCCGGGGCTTCTACCCGCTGACCGGCCTCATGGACGCGATGTCGCACAACCCGGAGGCGGCGACGGCCTTCTTCAACGAGCCGGTCCGCAAGGACAGCAACGGCGACGGCATCGTCACCCTGGCCGACAAGGCGGTGGACGGCCAGCACGGCAAGGAACAGGGCATGGTCGACTACATGCTCGACAAGGAGCCGTGGGCCGACGGCTTCGACCAGACCGCCGGCCACCCCTACGGCGAAGCGCTGCTCGCCCACGGGGCACTGGGCGCCGCCCTGGAGTCGGCGGTCAGCGGCCGTGCCGCGGGCGGCGACGAGGACGCGAAGCCGGTCCCGCACACGAAGGAAATGACGGCCATCATGGAACGGATGGTCGAGAAGATCGGCGACGACCCGTCCCTGGTGGCGGCGGAGCCGGGCGAGGACAAGAAGCCGAAGCTGGGCGCCCTCGCGGGGCACTTCGGCAACATGGCCGCGGAATACATCCCGGACCTCCAGGCGTCCGCCGAGAACGGCGGCCAGCAGATCAAGGTCAGCGGCAGCATGGCCCAGTTCGACGAGGCGACGGTGGCCCGCTTCCTCGGCGCGGTCGGCCAGGACCCGGAGGCGTACGGCGCGATCACGAATGCCAACCAGGCGTTCACGGCGGTCCTCGTCAACGACGTCGTCCAGCACCGAGACCAGCACACCCTCCTGGGCGAGGCCATGGAGAACGCCGTACAGCCCGGTGGTCAGATCGCGGGCATGATGACGGAGGCCCGTGCCCAGGGCATGCACGCGGAGACCGCCCACACCAACGAGGAGTACGTGAAGGGCGTCGAGGACACCGCCAAGTGGATCAACCGCGGCATCACGGCCGCTGGTGGCAAGTACCTGGAATTGGTGCCGGTGGCCGGCGACGTCGTGGAATGGGTCCAGGAGGACGTCACCGAGCTCTTCGTCGAGGACGCCAAGGACGAGGGCAAGGAGAAGACCGCCGACACCGAGAAGGCTGTTGGGGAAATGTACTCACAGGCCGACAGGCAAACGAGCCAGGCGGCACAGAGAGCCGTGCTGCACGCGGCCGCCGGATCGGACATGTCCCAGCAGGACATCAATACGCTGGCCGGCGTGGCGTCCAAGGAGTCTTCGGTCGCACACTCGGTCGGCCGCGACCTGGTGGACAGCTCGAAGGGGTCGTCCTGATGTCCCCGGGGAGGTCGGCGCGAGCCGTGGCCGCCGTGGTGGTTGCCGGTGCGCTGCTTGCTGGCTGCTCGGAGAAGGAGGACAAGGCCACCGCTCCAGAGGTTCCGGAGAGGCTGTGCTGGGGCGCCTTCGAGGGCAAGACCGTGGCTTCTCTGTTGGGCAGCGGAAAGAAGATCGCAGAGGACACACGGGATACCTTCTCCCTGCCGACGGATCTCAAGACAATCACTTGCCGCGTTCAGCTGGATGGGGCAACTGTGATGACGGCGCAGGTCAACCGCATGCCGTTGGGCAGTGATGCGTTCTGGCAGTCCTTCGATCCACAGCATCCGGACAAGCTCGACTTCGGGCGCAAAGGTTTGGTGTGGGACGGCGGTGCAACGCTCCTCTACACGTGCCGGACCCCCACGGCCTCCTTCGAAGTGGAGCTGGAGATCGACAACGGCCCGGCGCTCGTGGACAGCGCGAAGGCCAGGTCGCTGAACACCCAACTAATGAGGGAATTTCAGGACTCCACTGGCAAGCAGCTGAACTGCGCCCACTGACGCACACAACGCGAAGGCCGCCCAAGGCGACTTGAGCCGCCTTGCCGGGGAAGGCGTGGGCGGAGTCGGACCGGCTGAGCTCGCTTGGCGGGGAGTCCATCGAGTAGTCCGGCACGCGGCTGTGGGGTGGTGTGCACGACCGGGTAGGGGGCCGCGGGGGTGGCTGAAATGCGACTGGCGGGCCGTGTCAGGTTCCGGAGGCCTAGGACCGGAGGCGGAGGGCGGATCCGCCGAAATGACAGGGTCGCGAGCGGGCTTCGCACCTTACCCTGGGTCGATGAGCACCCTTGAACCCCGCGTGCCCGAGAAGACCGAACCGGTGCCGCCCCCGCCGGGGGCCGGGATCCTGGGGCCCGCGTACCGGACGCTCAGTATCGGGATCATCTCCGTCGTCTTCCTCATCGCCTTCGAGGCCACCGCCGTCGGTACGGCCATGCCCGTCGCCGCCCGCGAGCTGGAGGGGATCGCGCTCTACGCCTTCGCCTTCTCCGCCTACTTCACCACCAGCCTCTTCGGCATGGTCCTGTCCGGGCAGTGGGCCGACCGGCAGGGCCCGCTGCGGCCGCTGACCGTGGGGATCGGGGCCTTCGCCGTCGGGCTGGTGTGCTCCGGGACCGCGGGCGCCATGTGGGTGTTCGTGCTCGGGCGGGCCGTGCAGGGCTTCGGCGGCGGGCTGGTCATCGTCGCCCTGTACGTCGTCGTCAGCCGGGCCTACGACGAGCGGCTCCGCCCCGCGATCATGGCCGCCTTCGCCGCCGGCTGGGTGGTCCCCTCGATCGTCGGCCCACTGGCCTCCGGGACCGTGACCGAGCACCTCGGGTGGCGGTGGGTGTTCCTCGGGATTCCGGCGCTGGTGGTGGTACCGCTGGTGCTGGCCCTGCCGTCCATACGCAGGACCGCCTCCGGGCCCGTGGATCCGGGCGCCGGGCCCGTGCCCTTCGACCGGCGGCGGATCCGGCTGGCGTTCGGGATCTCGGTGGGGGCGGGGCTGCTCCAGTACGCCGCCCAGGACCTGCGGTGGCTGTCGCTGCTCCCGGCCGCGCTGGGCGCGGCCCTGCTGGTACCCGCCGTACTGGGGCTGCTGCCGCGCGGGACGTACCTGGCGCGGCGCGGGCTGCCGTCCGTGGTGCTGCTGCGCGGGTTGGCCGCGGGGTCGTTCATCGCGGCGGAGAGCTTCGTACCGCTGATGCTGGTCACCCAGCGGGGACTGAGCCCCACTCTGGCCGGTTTCTCGCTCGCGCTGGGCGGAGTGACGTGGGCGACCGGTTCGTGGGTGCAGTCGAAGGGGCGGATGGAGCCGTACCGGGAGCGGCTGATGGTCGGCGGGATGGTGATGGTGTCGGCGGCCATCGCGGCCGCGCCGGCCGTGCTGATCGAATCGGTGCCGGTGTGGACGCTGGCCGTGGCGTGGGCCGTGGGCTGCCTGGGGATGGGGCTGGTGATCGGCTCGACGAGTGTGCTGCTGCTGAAGCTGTCGGCGCCGGCGGAGGCCGGGGCGAACTCCGCCTCGCTGCAGATTTCGGATGCCCTGGCGAATGTGGTGCTGCTGGTCGCCGGGGGCGCGGCATTCGCCGCGCTGGGCGGCGGAGCGGTGGGGGCGGCGCACACGGTGGCGTCCGGGGGCGGGGCCGGCGTGTCGCATCCGGGGGCGTTCGTGGTGGTGTTCCTGCCGATGGCGGCAGTGGCGTTGGTGGGGGCGTGGGTGGCGACCCGGCTGGACGCCGCGGAGCGCTGACGCGGGTTCTTGCGGGCGGTCGGTCGGTCGGTCTGGGGTGCGGAGCCGCCGCTTGCGACGCGGGGTTCTTCTCGGGCGGTACGGGCGGTGCGGGCGGTCCGGGCGGTACGGGTACGGCGCCGCCGCCGGGAGCCCTGCCCCCCGGACCCCCGCGCCTCAAACGCCGGCGGGGCTGGATGGGGGCCCGGGCTGTGTACGCCTCGAACTGCCCGGGGCGCCGCTGCGAGGTGCCCCCTGGCGGGCTGGATGGGTGCGGCCCGGGCCGCGGGGGCCGGGGCGGGCTGCGTACGCCTCGAACGCCGCCGGCCACCGCTGGGAGGTGCCCCCTGGCGTGGCTGGATGGGTGCGGCCCCGGGCACAGGGGGCGTTCGCCGCGCGCTCAAGTGGTTAAGCTCGCCCGGTGAATGAGCTGATCATCCGGCTGTCCGACCGGGAGCGTGCCGAGTTGGACGATCTCGCCGATGCCACCGGGCAGACGCCCGAGGAACGCGCGCTGGAGGCCGTGCGGGCGCACCTGCGCGCCGAGCGGGCCGTGGTCGGGGAGGCCGCCGGGCGGTTGGCGCAGCGTCATGCCGCGCTGTTGAAACGGCTCGGCGCATGAGTGCCGTGAGTGCCGACGGGGGTGCCGGAGGTGCCGTGAGTACCGCCGGGGCGCGACCGCGACGGCACCTCACGCTCGCCGAGGTCCTCGACCTCGCCCGGCACGCCTGCCTCGCCCAGGACCAGCCCGTCGAGCTGCGCGCCCCCGGGCTGTTGGAGTCGGCCGTGCACCGCCCGCGGGCGCGGATGTTCGGGACGCCGGCGTACGAGGACCCGTACGAGCAGGCCGCCGCGCTGCTCCACGGCATCGCCACAAACCATCCCCTGGTCGACGGGAACAAGCGCACCGCGTGGCTCGCCGCCGCGACCTTCCTCGCCGTGAACGGCGTCGATCTCGCCGACGCGGACCAGGAGGCGGCGTACGGGCTCGTCATCGACGTCGCCGCCGGCACCGAGGGCGACATCGCGCGGATCGCCGCGCGGCTGCGCGCCGTGTCCGTGTGACGCTCGCCGCACCCCCCGAGGTCACGAGCCTGTCCCTCCCGCAGGGGCCGGCCCGGGCCGGTAGGGTGGCCCGGTTGTCCTACGTACGACTGCCTGCCACCCGTACCAGATACGCCACCGGCTACACCGAGAGCACGAACCGGAGACCGTGACTACTACCGCCTCCCACCACCTCTCACCCGCCTTCCCCGGCCGTGCCCCTTGGGGTACCGCCGGCAAGCTGCGAGCCTGGCAGCAGGGAGCGCTGGACCGCTACATCCAGACCCAGCCGCGGGACTTCCTCGCGGTCGCGACACCCGGAGCGGGCAAGACCACCTTCGCGCTCACCCTCGCCTCCTGGCTGCTGCACCACCATGTCGTGCAGCAGGTGACCGTCGTCGCACCGACCGAGCACCTGAAGAAGCAGTGGGCCGAAGCCGCCGCCCGGATAGGCATCCGGCTGGACCCGGAGTACTCCGCCGGGCCGCTCAGCAAGGACTACCACGGCGTCGCCGTCACCTACGCCGGCGTCGGCGTACGGCCGATGCTGCACCGCAACCGCTGTGAGCAGCGCAAGACCCTGGTGATCCTCGACGAGATCCACCACGC
Source organism: Streptomyces sp. NPDC003038 (assembly GCF_040611115.1). Lineage (NCBI taxonomy): Bacteria > Bacillati > Actinomycetota > Actinomycetes > Kitasatosporales > Streptomycetaceae > Streptomyces > Streptomyces sp. NPDC003038. Next base: position 57,331 of record NZ_JBEXNN010000018.1, on the reverse strand, counting down.
CGGTGACTCGAAGTCCTGGGGCGAGGCCTGCCTGGAAGCCTTCGATCCGGCGACCCGGCGCCTGGCCCTGACCGGTACGCCCTTCCGCTCCGACACGAACCCGATCCCCTTCGTGGCGTACGAGGAGGGCAACGACGGCATCCGCCGCTCCTCGGCCGACTACACGTACGGCTACGGGAACGCGCTCGGCGACGGCGTCGTGCGGCCGGTCATCTTCCTCTCCTACAGCGGCAACATGCGCTGGCGCACCAAGGCGGGCGACGAGATCGCCGCCCGCCTCGGCGAGCCGATGACCAAGGACGCCATCTCGCAGGCCTGGCGTACGGCGCTGGACCCGCGGGGCGACTGGATGCCGAACGTGCTGCGCGCCGCCGACCAGCGGCTGACGGAGGTCAGGAAGGGCATTCCGGACGCGGGCGGGCTGGTCATCGCCTCGGACCAGGACTCGGCGCGCGCCTACGCCAAGCTGATCCGCGAGATCACCGGCAGCAAGGCGACGGTCGTCCTCTCCGACGACACCGGCGCCTCGAAGCGGATCGACGAGTTCAGTGGAGACGGCAGCCGCTGGATGGTCGCGGTCCGCATGGTGTCCGAGGGCGTCGACGTCCCGCGCCTGGCGGTGGGCGTCTACGCCACCACGATCTCCACGCCGCTCTTCTTCGCGCAGGCCGTCGGGCGCTTCGTGCGATCGCGGCGGCGCGGCGAGACCGCGTCCGTGTTCCTGCCGACGATCCCGTACCTGCTCGGCTTCGCGAGCGAGATGGAGGTCGAACGCGACCACGTCCTCGACAAGCCGAAGAAGCAGGGCGAGGAGGATCCGTACGCCGAGTCCGAGAAGGAGATGGACGAGGCGAACAAGCAGGAGGACGAGGACACCGGCGAAGAAGAGCAGATGTCCTTCGAGGCGCTGGAGTCCGACGCGGTCTTCGACCGGGTGCTGTACGACGGCGCCGAGTTCGGCATGCAGGCGCACCCGGGAAGCGAAGAGGAACAGGACTACCTCGGCATCCCCGGGCTGCTGGAACCGGACCAGGTGCAGATGCTGCTGCAGAAGCGGCAGTCGCGGCAGATCGCGCACAGCCGGCGCAAGCCGGACGCGGAGGCGGACCTGCTGGAGCTGCCGGCCGACCGGCGGCCCGTGGTCTCGCACAAGGAACTGCTGGAGCTGCGGAAGTCGCTCAACACGATGGTGGGCGCGTACGTGCACCAGAGCGGCAAGCCGCACGGGGTGATCCACACGGAGCTGCGCCGGGTGTGCGGCGGACCGCCGAGCGCGGAGGCGACGGCGGGGCAGCTGCGGGAGCGGATCAAGAAGGTGCAGGAGTGGGCCACCCGTATGCGGTGAGCTCGGACTCGAAGGCGGGGCTCGTACGCGGGCTCGTACGCGGCCGCGCACGCAGGGCTCGTACGCGGGGCGCGCACCGGGACCCGAACGCGGGGCTCGCACGCGGACTTCGGACCCTGACGTAGGGACGTGGGCTCCGGCTTTCGCCCGACTCCTGGCTCCTATCCGCTGACTCCTGATTCTTGACTTCCACTCGGGTATGGGCGGTTCGTACAGAAAGGTGGGCCAGGTCAGTGCGGAGATTCGCACGGACCCCGCCCGCGTGGTGCGTTGCCTTGTGGTGGAGACGGCCGGCTCCCTGCGGCTCCGGGGGCGGGAGCGCGTCCGCGGGGCGGAAGAGGTCACGAATTGACACCGCCGGGGGTTCTTAACCGGCATAAACAGGCAGCACGCGCCCGGATTCTGGACGAGCTCTTCCGCTGAGCGGACCCGGTCGCTACTGTCCCCGCATCGAACGCACCGTGGCAGCGCCGCCGCGGGAGCGCAGCCGGTGCTATGGCCGCTACCGGCGGCCTCTCCGTGCGTCGCCGCGGGACCGGCGACGTGCCACCCCGAGAGTCACCGCCGCTCACCAGAAGAGGGGGCGTCGTGACCGCGGAAACCTCCCAGACTCTCGACAGAGGGCTCAGGGTCCTCAAGCTGCTCGCCGACACCGACCACGGTCTGACCGTCACCGAGCTGTCCAACCGCCTCGGTGTGAACCGCACCGTGGTCTACCGGCTTCTCGCCACCCTCGAACAGCACGCCCTGGTCCGCCGTGACCTCGGCGGCAGGGCCCGCGTCGGGCTCGGGGTGCTGCGGCTGGGCCGGCAGGTGCATCCGCTCGTACGGGAAGCGGCGCTGCCCGCGCTGCGTTCCCTCGCCGAGGACATCGGGGCCACCGCGCACCTGACCCTCGTCGACGGTACCGAAGCGCTCGCCGTGGCCGTCGTCGAGCCGACCTGGACCGACTACCACGTGGCCTACCGGGCCGGCTTCCGCCACGCGCTGGACCGCGGGGCCGCCGGGCGGGCGATCCTGGCCGCCCGTCAGGGTTCGCTCACCGACCCCGGCTACACGCTCACCCACGGAGAGCTCGAAGCGGGCGCCAGTGGCGCGGCCGCGCCACTGGTGGGCATCACCGGGCTGGAGGGCAGCGTCGGCGTCGTCATGCTGGCCGACGCCGTGCCGGAGCGGGTGGGGCCGCGGGTGGTCGACGCGGCGCGCGAGGTCGCGGACGCCCTTCGCTGACGCGGACTGCCGGGGCCGCTGCGCTCCGGCTCTTCGGCCTTTCCGGGGCCTCCGCTCCGCCCCCCCCGGGCCGTTCGGGTGCGGCGCCGTTGCGGGGTGGGGCTCTGCCCCCGGGCCCCCGCGCCTCAAACGCCGGCGGGGCTGAGGGGTGGGGCTCTGCCCCCGGGCCCCCGCGCCTCAAACGTCGGCGGGGCTGCGGGGTGGGGCTCTGCCCCTGGGCCCCCGCGCCTCAAACGTCGGCGGGGCTGAGGGGTGGGGCCTCTGCCTCTGGGCCCCCGCGCCTCAAACGCCGGCGGGGCTGAAAAGGGTGACGCCGGCGGGGCCGGAAGGGGGGCGGGCCGATAGATTGGCCGGGTGCTCCCTCGTCTCACACGTCTGCCGCGCCCCGCCGCCCTGGCCGTTTGCGCCGTGCCAGTGATCGGTCTGCTCGCCGTCGCCGCGTTCGCGCCGCTGCCCTTCGTGATCGCCCAGCCCGGCCTCACCGCCGACGTGCTCGGCGTGCGCGACGGCAAGCCCGTGATCTCGGTAACAGGGGCCGCGACGCGCGAGACCAAGGGCCAGCTCCGTATGACCACCATCCAGGCCACCGGGCCCTCCACCACCGTGAACCTGCCCGACATCGTCGGCTACTGGTTCGACGGCACCCGGTCGGTCATGCCCAAGGAGGCCGTCTACCCCTCCGGTGGAAGCGACCAGGACATCGAGAAGCACAACCTGGAGGAAATGACCAAGTCCCAGTCGGTCGCCGCGGAGGCCGCCCTCGGCTATCTCCGCAAGGACCCGAAGGACGTGAAGGTCGAGCTCAACCTCGCCGACGTCGGCGGTCCGAGCGCCGGGCTCCTCTTCTCCCTCGGCATCGTCGACAAGCTCGACGGTGACGGCAGCGGCGGCGATCTCACCGGCGGTCGCAGCGTCGCCGGTACGGGCACCATCAGCGCCGACGGCAGGGTCGGCGCGGTCGGCGGGGTGGCCCTGAAGACGCAGGCCGCCCAGCGCGACGGGGCGAGCGTGTTCCTCGTACCGCAGGCGGAGTGCGCGGATGCGCAGTCCCAACTCCCCGAGGGCCTCCGGCTGATCCCCGTCACTTCACTGACGGACGCGGTGAACGCTCTTCGGGCGCTGAAGCGGGGAGAGGCCGTCCCGTCCTGCTGACGGGCGTGGTGCGAACCTGACGGAGTCGTCAGCAGGTACGTGCCAGCGGACAACGCAGGGCGGCGGGCGGGCGGGCCTCCTCGGCGAGGCGCCAGGGGCGGCCTCGGGCGCTCGGGACGCTCGGCGTGTGGCAGTGCTCCGTCAGGAGTGCTCCGTCAGCGGGTGTCGTCCTCGGCCGCCTGTTCGACCAGGGGGATGATCCGCAGCGGCACGGGGTTCTCCATGACGATCGCCGTCGAAGCCCGCACGATGCCCTCGAAACCGACGACCCGGTCGATCACGCGCTGGAGATCGGCGTTGGACCGGGCCACGAGCCGGCACAGCATGTCCCCGTGCCCGGTGGTGGTGTGCAGCTCCAGCACCTCGGGCACCCCGTCCAAGTGGGCTCGAACGTCCGCCCCTTGCCCCTGCTTGATCTCCAGCGTGGCGAAGGCGGTCACCGGATACCCGAGAGCGGCCGGATCGACCTGGGGGCCGAAGCCGCGGATGACCCCGTTCGCCTGAAGCCGGTCCAGCCGGGCCTGCACCGTCCCGCGGGCCACCCCGAGCCGGCGGGAGGCCTCCAGGACTCCGATCCGCGGTTCGCGGGCGAGCAGGACGATGAGCCGGCCGTCGAGGTCGTCGATGCCCATGATGTCTCCGGGGTGGTCGCGAGGTGGTCATAGTGCGCAGATGCTTCAGCCATCCTCTGGCTCTACTGGGCAACCTGTACAGCAGAATAGGAAACTATTGCGCAGCTTGTGGATCGGCGGGACTCTGCGCTCATGACTGAGACCATCGAAACCACCCCGCACACCGCGCGTGAGGCAGACCCCTTCCCGGTGAAGGGCATGGACGCGGTCGTCTTCGCCGTCGGCAACGCCAAGCAGGCCGCGCACTTCTACTCCACCGCCTTCGGCATGAAGCTCGTGGCGTACTCCGGACCGGAGAACGGCAGCCGCGAAACGGCCAGCTACGTCCTGACCAACGGCGCAGCGCGCTTCGTCCTGACGTCGGTCATCAAGGCGACGACCGACCGCGGCCGCTTCCTCGCCGAGCACGTCGCCGACCACGGCGACGGCGTGATCGACCTCGCCATCGAGGTCCCGGACGCCCGCGCCGCGTACGCGTACGCCGTCGAGCACGGCGCGCGCGGCCTGGACGAGCCGTACGAGGTCACGGACGAGCACGGCACGGTCGTGCTGGCCGCCATCGCTACGTACGGCCAGACCCGGCACACGCTCGTGCAGCGCGGGGACTACTCCGGCCCCTACCTGCCGGGCTTCGTCGCCGCCGAGCCGATGGTCGAGCCGCCGGCCAAGCGCACCTTCCAGGCGATCGACCACTGCGTCGGCAACGTCGAACTCGGCCGCATGAACGAGTGGGTCGCCTTCTACAACAAGGTCATGGGCTTCACGAACATGAAGGAGTTCGTGGGCGACGACATCGCGACCGAGTACTCGGCGCTGATGTCGAAGGTGGTCGCGGACGGCACCCTGAAGGTGAAGTTCCCGATCAACGAACCGGCGATCGCGAAGAAGAAGTCGCAGATCGACGAGTACCTGGAGTTCTACGGCGGCGCGGGCGTCCAGCACATCGCGCTGGCCACGAACGACATCGTCGCGACCGTGCGTGCGATGCGGGCGGCGGGCGTGCGGTTCCTGGACACCCCGGACTCGTACTACGACACGCTCGGCGACTGGGCGGGCGAGACGCGGGTGCCGGTGGAGACCCTGCGCGAGCTGAAGATCCTCGTCGACCGCGACGAGGACGGCTACCTGCTGCAGATCTTCACGAAGCCGGTGCAGGACCGGCCGACGGTGTTCTTCGAGATGATCGAACGGCACGGGTCGATGGGCTTCGGGAAGGGCAACTTCAAGGCGCTGTTCGAGGCGATCGAGCGGGAGCAGGAGAAGCGGGGCAACCTGTAGGTCGCGGTTCCCGGGCCCCTGGCTCCCGTCGGCGTGGCGTGGGTGCGGGTGCGGCGCCGCCGGGGCTTCTGCCCGAGCCCGAGTGCGGGGCTCTGCCCGGGGCCCCGCGCCTCAATCGCCGACGGGGCTGAAGATCGCCATCGCGGCTGGATCGCCCGCAGGGGAATCCCAGCCCCGCCGGCGATTGAGGCGCGGGTCCGGGCGGCGCCCGGAGAGCTCCGGGCAGCGGCCCGGCCCGTTCCCGGTCAGCGGGGTGACGCGGACGGCCTTGGCTTCGGCTTCGGCTTCGTCCGTGGCTTCGGCTTCGCCGCCGGCGCGGAGGGCTTCGACTTCACCTGCGGCCGGGGCTTGGGGAGCTCCGGGGCCACCCACGGGCGGGTGGGCCGGATGTTCTCCGGGCCCCCCGCCGGCGGCTGGCCGATCGACTCCAGGGCCTCCTTCGCCAGCGGCGCCCGTACCGGCGAGAAGACGGGGTTCGTGCGCAGGGCCTCCTGCAGGTGCCGCCGCGCCGCCGCCTCGTCGCCCAGGCCGCGTTCGATCATCGCCCGGTGGTACGCGAACTCCGCGCTCCGCAGTCCCGGCTCCGTCGCCTTCTTCGCGTACTCCAGGGCCGCCGTGTCCTCGCCCGCCTTGTGCAGCGCCCAGCCCAGCGCGTCGGCGACCTGCATGCTCTTGTGCCGCGACCACTCCTCCGACAGGCGGCGCACGGCCGCTGCGGGATCTGCGTGGTCCGCCTCGTACAGGCCGAGGACCACGTCGTCGTCCACCCCGTGCGTGCCGTCCCGCGAGGCCAGCGCCGCCAGCATGTCGTACGGCGTGCGCGCCTCCTGCTCACGGCCCAGCGACTCCAGCAGCTCGCCCAGCTCCAGGGCCAGTTGCGGCACCGGCGTCCGCCCCAGGGCCATCCGGTAGTCGCGGACCGCCTCGCCGCCCCGCCCCAGCGCGGCCAGCGCGCGGGCCCGGCCGCCCAGGGCCTCCGCCTGCGCCGGATCCGTCCGCAGCGCGCCCTCGTACTGCCGCAGGGCCTGCGCCGCGTCGCCGCGCTCCCAGGACAGCTCCCCGAGCCGGAACAGCGCGTACGCCTTCTCCGCCGGGGCCTTCGCCGCGGCCGCCGCCTGCTCCATCGCCACCACCGCGTCCTCGCGCCAGCCGCGGTCGCGGTAGACCTGCGAGGCCCTGGTGTAGGCCGCCAGGCCCGGCCGGAGCTCCAGCAGCCGCTCCATCACCCTCTGGGCGGCCTTGTAGTCGCCGAGGCCGGTGTACGCGTCCACGAGCACCGGGTACGCCGTCCAGCGCCGCGGCGCCTGCGCCCGTACCAGCTCGCCCCACTTCTTTCCGGTGCCGAAGTCCCGGCGGGCGTTGGCCAGCGCGCCCATGCCCGTCATCGCGTCGAAGTTGCCCTTCTCGGCCGGCCGGACCTCCAGCGACCGCTTCAGCGCCTTCTCCGCCTTCGGGAACCAGCCCGAGTCGGCCGTACGCCGCGCCTGTTCCAGGTAGGCGGCGCCGAGGACCGCCCAGGAGGCGTCGTCGTCGGCGTGCGCCGCGACCCACTTCTCCCGGTCCGCGACCAGCGCGGTCAGGTCCACCGCCGCCGCCGGGGCGCCCATGCCGACCGCCGCCGCGGCCCGCTCGCTCGGCCCCGGCGGGCGGGCGTCGTCGCCGGTCCGGGCCGGCCTGATCAGCAGGGCCCCGGCGATCAGGACCACCGCGACCGCGGCCGCCACGAGCGTCTTGCGGCCGGTGAAGGTCACGGGCGGCGCCAGCTGCTGCTGCGATTCCTCGTCCATGGGGTCACTGTGCGTCAATATGAAGAGCTCACCGAGGTGCCCGAAGACGGGCGCGGGCGTGTTCACACCGATGGCCCCGGCTGCCACGCTGAGTCCATGGACGACGCTCTCTCCGCCCGCCCCGCAGGGCCGCCCGCCGGACCGCTCTCCGGTTCACCCGCCGGGCCGCTCTCCGCTCCAGCCTCCGGTTCACGCTCCGGCCCGTTTCCCGGTCCGCTTCCCGGTCCGCTCTTCGCGCGCCTCCTGGAAGGGCTTCCGGCCGAGGCCCTGCTCACCGACCCCCAGGTGACCGCCTCCTACGCGAGCGACATGGCCGGCTTCTGCGCCGCCGGCACCCCCGCCGTCGTCGTCCTGCCCCGTACCGTCGAACAGGTCCAGCACGTCCTGCGCACCGCCACCGAGCTGCGCGTCCCCGTGGTCCCGCAGGGCGCCCGCACGGGCCTGTCGGGCGCGGCCAACGCCTCCGACGGCTGCATCGTGCTCTCCCTGGTCAAGATGGACCGCATCCTGGAGATCAGCACCGTCGACCGGATCGCCGTCGTCGAGCCGGGCGTCGTGAACGCCGTGCTCTCGCGGGCCGTCGCCGCGCAGGGCCTGTACTACCCGCCCGACCCCTCCAGCTGGGAGCAGTGCACGATCGGCGGCAACATCGGCACCGCCTCCGGCGGCCTGTGCTGCGTCAAGTACGGCGTCACCGCCGAGTACGTCCTCGGCCTCGACGTGGTGCTGGCCGACGGGCGGCTCCTGCGCACGGGCCGCCGTACCGCCAAAGGCGTCGCCGGATACGACCTCACCCGGCTCTTCGTCGGCTCCGAGGGCAGCCTCGGTGTCGTCGTCCAGGCCGTCCTCGCCCTGCGGCCCGCCCCGCCCCGGCAGCTCGCGATGGCCGCCGAGTTCCCCTCCGTCGCGGCCGCCTGCGCGGCCGTCTGCGCCGTCATGGAGGCCGGACTGGCCCCCTCGCTGCTGGAACTGATGGACCGTACGACCGTCCGGGCCGTCAACGCCCTCGGCAAGATGGGGCTGCCCGACACCACCGAGGCCCTGCTGCTCGCCGCCTTCGACACCCCGCACGCGCCCGAGGACCTCGCGGCCGTCGGGGAGCTGTGCACGGCCGCCGGGGCCACCGCCGTCGTGCCCGCCGAGGACGAGGCGGAGTCCGAACTGCTGCTCCAGGCCCGCCGGATGTCGCTCACCGCCCTGGAGGCACTGCGGCCCGCCACGATGATCGACGACGTGTGCGTCCCGCGGTCGCGGCTCGCCGAGATGATGGACGGGACGGCCGCCATCGCCCGCGCCCGCGGCCTGCTCATCGGGGTCTGCGCGCATGCGGGCGACGGCAACACCCACCCGGTGGTCTGCTTCGACCCGGCCGACGAGGACGAGACGCGGCGGGCCCGCGAGTCCTTCGACGAGATCATGGCGCTGGGTCTGTCCCTCGGCGGGACGATCACCGGCGAGCACGGGGTCGGCGTGCTCAAGAAGGAGTGGCTGGCCCGCGAACTCGGCCCGGTCGGAGTGGAGATGCAGCGCGCGGTCAAGCAGGCCTTCGACCCGCTGGGGCTGCTCAATCCGGGCAAGCTGTTCTGACCGTACCCCGCGTACCCGGCGTGTGCCGCGTGTGCCGTGTGCGCCCTCCGCGCGGTGTCCGCCCCGTGTCCCCGTCCGCCCCGTTCATCGCCCGCGTCGTCCCGGCCACGCGGCGTCACAGGTCACCCTCCGCCGACTCGTCCGACGGCCACGGGTCGCGCAGCCACAGCTCGTCGGCCGGCGTCGGGGTGAGGAGCTCGGCCAGCGCCGCGTCCAGACCCAGCCGCTCGGCCTCCGTGCCCGGCGGGACGATGCGCAGGGTGCGCTCCAGCCAGGCCGACACGGCGGCGGCCGGGGCCTCCAGCAGGGCGTCGCCGTCGGGGGAGCTGAGCGCCATGCAGAGCACGGCCTTGTCGTCGACCTTCGTCGGCCAGATCCGTACGTCGCCGTGCCCGGACGGCCGGAACACCCCCTCGACCAGCAGTTCACGGGCGAAGGTCCAGTTCACCGGGGTGTTCGATCCGGTGTGGAAGGTGATGTGGACGGCGAACGGGTCGTCCGTGACGTAGAGGAGCCTGGCCGGGACGGCGATGCTGCGCTCGGGGGACAGGACCAGCTTGAGTTCCAGCTCGCGTTCGACGGCGGGGTGATGCATGACGGCCTCACATTCGGTGCGCTGCGTGCGATGCGTGCGCTTCGCTCGGTTGCGGGGCCGGATCGCGCCCCACACCCGCAGAGAGCTCCCATGTGCCCGGGTATGACGCGACTGCGGGCGCCGAACGGGAGATTGGCCTGTTTCTGTCGGCTGACCGAAAATCGCCGTCGCTCAGGTTCCCCCGAAGGCGTGACCCATCGGGAGGCGTGTCGTTGATCCGATGACTGCATCGTCGGCGGCGAGGGAGTGGGACGCGGTGCGTGATGTCGTCCCCGACGGGCGGTGTCCTGCGATCGGCGTGATCAGGGGCCGCGCTCGCGGCATCCGGCGCCGGATCACCGAGCAGATCCCGGACCCTTGCCTTCTCCCGTTACCGGACCTGTCGGGGCGCGGTTCTTGGCTATGTTCCTGCCCTGCACAAGCCTCAAGCCACGATCGGAGTTGGGGACATTGACGGCCTCCCCTGGTGACGGCGAGCACGCGGCCCGCGAGGGCTACTACCCGGATCCGTCCATCCCCGGGTACGTCCGGTACTGGAACGGCGTGTCCTGGGTTCCGGGTACGAGCCGCCCCGCAGCCCCCGCTCCCGCCGACGAGACGGGTCCGCTGTTCCTGGACCAGACCTCCGTGACCGAGGCGCTGCCGGAGCCCGAGCCGGCGGCGCGGCGGGCGCCGGAGCCGGAGCCCGAACCCGTGCCGCGGACCGGGGTCGAGAGGGCCGAGGAGCCGGTCGCGTGGCAGGCCGATCCCGCCCAACAGTCCGGCTTCGGCGGGCCGCGCGACCGCCGGGTGTCGTGGGGTGGCCCGGCGGAGCCCGAGCCCGTCCTCGATCCCGGCCGCGAGCCCGACACCGGTCGGGAGCCCGCCCGTTCGACGGGAGTCTCGCTGGGGCGCGGGCCCCGGCAGGAACCTCAGGGCGTACCCGTCGCCGGAGTCCCTGCGGCGCGTACGCCGACCGCCGCGGCCGCCGCGGCCGCGTCGGCTCCGGCGGACCGGTTTCCCGCGCAGGCCCCGGCGGGGCGCGGCTCCGCCGAGGGCGTGGGGATCCTGTCGGTACGGTCCCCGGTGAGCCCGGCCGCGTCCGAGTGGCCCGAGGCGCCCGGAGCCACCGCGTCCGGGATCACCTCCGCCTGGCCCGAGGCGGCCCCGCGGGCGGCCTCCGCCGCGGTACGGGCGCCCCAGGCAGCTTCGGGAGCACCGGCGGCCGCAGCGCCTCCCACGGCCGCCCCACAGGCCCGTCAGAGCGCCCTGCGGTCCGAGGAGCCCCGCCCCACCGCGCGGCGACCCGAGGAGCCCGGCCACGGCTCCCTGCGGTCCGAGGAGCCCCGCCGCGCCCTGCGGTCCGAGGAGCCCCGCCCCAAGGTGTCGGAGGAGCCCGCCGCTCCGCGCCCGGAGGAGTCCGCCCGCCCGCCCAAGGCCACCCCGCGGGAGGTGTTCGAGCGGATGGCGGAGCGGGCGGTACGCCCCGCCGGGTTCTTCCGACGCGCCGTGGCCCGCGCCCTGGACTCCCTCGTTCTCGGCGCGGTCGCGGCGGGAGCCGCCTGGCCCCTCGTCCCCGACGCCACCGCCCACCTCCAGGCCAAGGTGGACGCGGCCCAGGGCAGCGGGCAGACGACCACCGTCTGGCTGCTGGACGCCACCATCGCCGGATACCTGGGCATGGTCCTGGGCGCGGTCCTGCTCTTCGGGGTCTTCTACGAGGTTCTGCCCACGGCCCGTTGGGGCCGCACCCCGGGCAAGAAGCTGCTCGGCGTCCGGGTCCTGGCCACCGCCGGCCTGCGCCCGCCCGGCTTCGGCGCAGCCCTGCGCCGCTGGCTGGTGTTGGCCCTGCTCGGCGTCCCGGGCGGCCTCTGGTGCCTCGTGGACCGCCCGCGCCGTCAGGCCTGGCACGACAAGGCGGCCAAGACGTACGTGGCCCGCTGAGCCGACCGGGGGCCGCCCGGGGCGGTCCGTACCCCGAACGGACCCCGTCCCGTTGCGGGGCCGCCGGAGCGGGGTTCGACTCGGGCCATGAGTACCGATCAGCCGCCGCCGGGCGAGCCGCCCGAGGACCCGTTCCTCAAGAAGCCCCAGGAACCGACACCTCCGTCGGGCGGTTCGCCGTACGACTCGTCGCCCCCCGGGGGCGGCGGGAACGCGCCGCCCCCGCCTCCGGGAGGGCCGGGTGGCGGATACCCGCCTCCGCCGCCCCCGTACGGCGATGGTGGTGACCCCTACGGCGGAGGCGGCGGCTACGGCATGCCCGATCCGCTCGCCGGGATGCCCCCGCTCGCCGACTTCGGTAAGCGGCTCGCCGCCCGCCTCATCGACCTGCTGATCATCGCCGTGCCGCTGTTCCTCATCCAACTGGCCGTCGGGACGAACCGGTACACGGTCGAGACGGAGCGCGGCGAGGACGTCACGGAGGTCATCAGCAGGTCCTACAGCGGCAGCGGTCTGCTCATGACCCTGCTTTCGATCGTCGCCTACGTCGGCTACGACTGGTGGTTCACGAAGAAGAACGGCCGGACGGTCGGCAAGAAGGCGATGGGCCTGCGCGTCGCGATGCTCAACGACGGCAGCGTCCCGAACTCCAACGCGGCCCTGACGCGCGCCGCCGTGCTCTGGCTGCCCACGCTGATCTGCTGCTTCTGCCTGTGGCCGATCGCGATCATCATCTCGATCCTCGTCGACAAGCCGTACAAGCAGGGCCTCCACGACAAGGTCGCCAAGACCGTGGTGGTGCAGGCCGCCACCTGACGCTAGTGGTGCACAGGATGTTCGGCCGCGGCCGTCCGGCGTTCAGCCCGGGCGGCCGCAGCCGCGTCCGCGGGGGCGGGAGCCGCGGCGGAACCCGTACGGGCATGGCGGCCACGGCGCTTGGGGGCCGCGACGGTGACGGCGACGAGCAGCCCCAGGGCGAGGGCGGCGGCCGAGACGACCGCGACTCCGAGCCCCGTGCTCGTCCGCGAGAGCAGCAGCAAGGCGATCGTCGTCACGATGACGGTGGCGGACCCGTAGGCGAGCTGGGCGGCAGTCGGACGCGGCATGGCGATATCCGTCCTCAAGGGGGGAGGGGGAGTCGGCTCAACTAGGTCGCGCGTCAAGTGACTCTACGACGGGGGATGCCCGAGCGGAACGGCCAGTAAGCGTGATCTAACCCACGGTGCCCGGGAGCATGGGGGGCGCACAGGGTCATTCCGCGTGCCACAGCAGGGTCGGGAAGTACCCTTCGCCCCATATGGCAGCGGAACGTCCGGATACCGGAACTGGCTGCCCGCATAGTGCAGTTGTAAGGATCAAGTCAAGGTCTGTCTTTTCTGGCTTCTCTCCGGTCAAATGTCGTCACTTGAGACGCGCGCCGCGCGGAACCCCCCGCTCCTATGGAGACGTTCCGACCTATGTTGCGGCCGCGGGAGGGGAACGACATCAAGTGACCAGCAACTCCGTCAGAAGACGAGCGCTGCGTGCTGCGGCCGTCGGTGTGACCTTGGCCGCGACCGCGGCCTCCGGCGCCTTCTTCACGGCCACCACCGCGCAAGCCAACCCCAGTCCGCTGGGCGCGCCCGCCGCGGACCGTGAGGACCCGACCGCTCCCGCGAAGGAGAACGTCGAGCACAACCTCGAAGGGCCGTTCAGCAAGCAGCAGGAGCAGCAGCGCGAGGCCGCCCTGGAGCAGGTGCTGAGCGGCAAGAAGGACGTCGAACAGCGCGGCGGCTCCAAGGTCGTCAAGCTGGACGACAAGAAGTACGTCGAGCTGGGCCGTGAGAAGACCGACAAGATCTTCACGATCCTCGTCGAGTTCGGCGACCAGGTCGACAACACGACCATGTTCGACCCGGACGGCCCCGGCCCGAAGCCGGCCGTCCCGAAGTACGGTGGCACCCCCGGCCCGATGCACAACACGATCGCGGAGCCGGACCGCGCCAAGGACAACAGCACCGCCTGGCGCAAGGACTTCAGCCGCGACTACTTCCAGGACCTGTACTTCGGTACCGGTGAGGGCAAGCACTCGCTGAAGACCTACTACGAGAAGACCTCCTCGGGCCGCTACTCGGTCGAGGGCGAGGTCTCCGACTGGGTCAAGGTCCCGTACAACGAGGCCCGTTACGGCTCGAACTACTGCGGCCAGAGCAACTGCTCCAACGTCTGGGACACCGTCAAGGACGGCGTTCTCGCGTGGACGGAGGCTCAGAAGAAGGCCGGCAAGACCGACGCCGAGATCAAGGCGCAGCTGTCCCAGTACGACCAGTGGGACCGCTACGACTTCGACGGCGACGGCAACTTCAACGAGTCCGACGGCTACATCGACCACTTCCAGATCGTCCACGCGGGCGAGGACGAGTCGGCCGGCGGCGGCGTGCAGGGCACCACCGCGCTGTGGGCGCACCGGTGGTACGCGTACGGGACCAGCGCGGGCAAGACCGGCCCGGAGAACAACAAGGCCGGCGGCACCCAGATCGGTGACACCGGCATCTGGGTCGGCGACTACACGATGCAGCCCGAGAACGGCGGCCTCGGCGTCTTCGCGCACGAGTACGGCCACGACCTCGGTCTGCCGGACCTCTACGACACCTCCGGTGGCGGCGAGAACAGCGTCGGCTTCTGGTCCCTGATGTCGGCCGGCTCCTGGCTCGGCACGGGCCAGGACTCCATAGGCGACCTCCCGGGCGACATGACCGCCTGGGACAAGCTCCAGCTGGGCTGGCTGAACTACGACACGGCCAAGGCCGCGACGAAGTCCACCCACAAGCTGGGCGTGTCGGAGTACAACACCAAGGACAAGCAGGCGCTCGTCGTCGAGCTGCCGAAGAAGCAGGTCAAGACGGACATCGTCGCTCCCGCCGAGGGCTCCTCGCAGTGGTGGAGCAACATGGGTGACGACCTCAAGAACACCCTCACCCGGTCCGTCGACCTCACCGGCAAGTCCTCCGCCGCCCTGTCCCTCAAGGGCTGGTGGGACATCGAGGCCGACTACGACTACCTCTACACCGAGGTGTCCACCGACGGCGGCGCCAACTGGACGGCCCTCGCCGGTACCGCCAACGGCACGGCCATCCCGGTCGACGCGGCCGGCAGCCCCTCGCTGACCGGCGTGTCCGAGGCCTGGAAGTCGCTGAACTACCCGCTCGACGCCTACGCGGGCAAGAAGATCGACCTCCGCTTCCGCTACCAGACGGACGGCGGCGCGGGCGGCAAGGGCTTCACCGCCGACGCCGTCACCCTCACCGCGGACGGCTCCCCGCTGTTCACCGACGGCGCCGAGGCCGGCGACAACGGCTGGACCGGCAAGGGCTTCTCCCGCATCGGCGCCGGCTTCACCAAGGAGTACGCGCAGTACTACCTGGCCGAGAACCGCCGCTACGTCTCGTACGACACCACCCTCAAGGTGGGCCCGTACAACTTCGGCTTCGGCAACACCCGCCCCGACTGGGTCGAGCACTACCCGTACCAGGACGGCCTGCTGATCTGGCTGTGGGACACCTCCCAGAAGGACAACAACACCAGCCAGCACCCGGGCCAGGGTCTGATCCTGCCGATCGACGCCAACG
The DNA here is from genome assembly GCF_040611115.1 of Streptomyces sp. NPDC003038. NCBI lineage: Bacteria > Bacillati > Actinomycetota > Actinomycetes > Kitasatosporales > Streptomycetaceae > Streptomyces > Streptomyces sp. NPDC003038. The sequence continues at coordinate 42,194 of NZ_JBEXNN010000018.1, read as the reverse complement.
CCAAGCCCATGAAGTGGGCGGACGGCACCCTGCTGCGGAACAAGATCCAGCCGTACGACGCGGCGTTCAGCGCCTACTCGACGGACGCGTTCACCCTGCACAAGAACGGCGAGGCGCTCTTCCTGAAGCCGAAGGCGGCCAACCTCGTCTTCGACGACCGCAAGGGCAAGTACTACTACGACGAGAACCCGACCGGCAGCGTGAAGGTCACTGACACCAACACGAAGATCAAGATCGCCAAGGAGACCTACGACGGTCTCGTCATGACGGTCGAGGTCGGACCCTCCACGAAGTAGCGCGTAAAACCGCAGGTCAGAGCACGATCGGCCGTCGCCCTCTAGCGGGCGGCGGCCGATCGCGTTTAGATGCGTCGTGCGACTTTCTTATTGACGGGGGAGATGACTGTCATGCCCGGTGGGGGTTTCGTCAGATTGCCAGGCGGCAGCGTGGTGGTCGCGCTCATGCTGCCCAGGCCCTCGGGAGAGGGCGGGAACGTCCGCGTGCTGGTGCACGCCGCGAACCGGGCCCGCGCCCTGACCAGGCTGCGGAACCTCGGCATGCGGGCCGTGTACCTGCGGGGCAACGCCCAGCCGCCGACGCCGGACGAGGTGACGGCCGTCCTGCACCACCCGGACGGCCTGCTGTGGCGCAGCGCCCCCGACCGCGTGGCGGAGCTCTGGCACCCGATCAGAGCCCTGCTGAGCGGCTGAAGGGCGCCTGGCCGACCAGGACCACCCCGGCCGCCCGCAGGTCCTCCAGCGCCCGCTCGGTGGTCTGAGGGGCGACGGCGGCCGTCAGGTCCAGGAGCACGCGGGTGGTGAAGCCGGCCCGGGCGGAGTCGAGGGCGGTGGCCCGGACGCAGTGGTCGGTGGCGATCCCGACGACGTCGACCTCGGTGACGTGCCGGTCCCGCAGCCACTGGGCGAGGCCGGCCCCGTTCTCGTCGGCGCCCTCGAACCCGCTGTACGCGGCCTCGTACGCGCCCTTGTCGAAGACGGCGGCGACGGCTCCGGACGCCACGGCGGGGGCGAAGTTCGGATGGAAGCCCACGCCCTCCGTTCCGGCGACGCAGTGGACGGGCCAGGAGGTCTCGTAGTCCGGCTCGGCCGGGGGGCGGGCGAAGTGCGCGCCGGGGTCGACGTGGTGGTCGCGGGTGGCGACGACGTGCCGGTAACCGGGCGTGGCCTGGCCGATGAGGTCGGTGACGGCGGCGGCGACGTCGGCCCCGCCGGTGACCGCGAGGCTGCCGCCTTCGCAGAAGTCGTTCTGGACGTCGACGACGATCAGTGCGCGGTGCATTTCCGTTGCCCTTCGCTCGGTGTGGCGGGTGCGGCGCAGAGCGCGGGGCTCTTTCCCCGCCCCCGCTTGCAGGGCTCTGCCCCGCCCCCCGCGCCTCAATCGCGGGCGGGGGCTGAAATCGCCCTGCGGGCCGCCGCCGGGTGGACGCCATCGGCCGGCTCCAGCCCCGCCGGGGCCCCTCCCCGGGGGTAGCCGGGGGAGTTCGAGGCGCGGCTCCGGGGCGGGGGCCCCGGGGGCCGGGCGCAGCCCCGCTTCGCCGCCCGGCCCGGCCCACGGGTGTGCCTCCGGCTGCGCCCCGGCGGAGCCGGTGCGGTCCCGCCGGGGCCACCCCGCGGGGCTACACGTACTCCGTCGGGATGACGGCCTCGCCGCGCGAGAGCTGCATCGCGGACAGGGGCAGGCCCGCCCGGGCGGCCCGGTGGCGGTCGCGCGCCGCCTCCAGCGGCTCGCGGGCGATCACCTCGCCCGCCTTGACCAGCTGGGTCAGGAGCTGGTGGTCGGCCAGCGCCGCCGGCACCGGGCCCGTCCCGACGACCTCGGCCTCGGCGACGCCGTCCGCGTCCGGCCGTCGGGCCGCCCACTTCCGGCCGCCGATCGAGGTCTTGCCGCCGGCGGCCTTCTTCGCCACCGGTACCAACGCGGCCTTCGGGTCCGCCGACGCGGCCCGCGCCACCAGCTTGTAGACCATCGAGCACGTCGGGTGCCCGCTGCCCGTCACCAGCTGGGTGCCGACCCCGTACGCGTCCACGGGCGCCGCCGCCAGCGAGGCGATGGCGTACTCGTCCAGGTCCGAGGTGACCACGATCCTCGTCGCCGTCGCGCCCAGCTCGTCCAGTTGCTGGCGCACCCGGTGGGCCACCAGCAGCAGGTCGCCGGAGTCGATGCGGACCGCGCCCAGCCCCGTACCCGCGACCTCCACGGCCGTCCGGACCGCTTCGGCGACGTCGTACGTGTCCACCAGCAGCGTCGTCCCGCCGCCCAGCGAGGCCACCTGCGCCGTGAAGGCGTCCCGCTCGCTGTCGTGCACGAGCGTGAAAGCGTGGGCGCTGGTGCCGACCGTCGGGATCCCGTACCGGAAGCCGGCCGCCAGGTCCGAGGTGGAGGCGAAGCCGCCCACGTACGCGGCGCGCGAGGCCGCGACGGCCGCCAGCTCGTGCGTGCGCCGCGCGCCCATCTCGATCAGCGGGCGCTCGCCCGCCGCCGAGGACATCCGGGAGGCGGCCGCCGCGATCGCCGAGTCGTGGTTCAGGATCGACAGGATGACGGTCTCCAGCAGCACGCACTCGGCGAAGCTGCCCTCGACCCGCAGGAGCGGCGAGCCGGGGAAGTAGACCTCGCCCTCCGGGTAGCCCCAGATGTCCCCGGAGAAGCGGTAGGAGGCGAGCCAGTCCAGGGTCCGCATGTCGACCACGGCCCGTTCGCGCAGGAATTCCAGCACCGCGCCGTCGAAGCGGAAGTTCTCCACGGCGTCGAGCACCCGGCCGGTTCCCCCCACCACCCCGTAGCGGCGCCCCTCGGGCAGCCGCCGGGTGAACACCTCGAAGACCGAGCGGCGGTCGGCGGTGCCGTTCGCCAGAGCGGCCTGCAGCATCGTGAGCTCGTAATGGTCCGTGAAGAGCGCTGTCGACGGCACGTCCACCGGCAGGCCCAGGTCCGCAGGGTTCATGACGGCGATGCTAGCGCACATTTCGTCAGAGTGACGAGATGTGGGTCCCGTTTGTGCGACCGGCCGTTGGCAGTGGCAGCATGGGACAAGTGAGTGTTGCTCCCATTGAGATCGAACGCACCGAATCGGCCGAAGAGACCTTCGCGGTCCCCGAACCCGACGTCCCCTGGGTGACCCTGGTGCACAACGACCCGGTCAACCTCATGAGCTACGTGGAGTACGTGTTCCAGGCGTACTTCGGCTACCCCAAACACAAGGCGCACAAGCTGATGCTCGACGTCCACCACAAGGGGCGGGCCGTCGTCTCCAGCGGCACCCGCGAGGAAATGGAGCGCGACGTGCAGGCCATGCACGGCTACGGCCTGTGGGCGACCCTCTCCCAGGACCGCGGCTGATGAGCGGACGGACCGGCATGTTCGAGGCCCTCAAGGACGGATCGGGCGCGTCCATCGTCCTCGACGAGATCGAGATCTCCATCCTCCGCTCGCTGGCGGTCCAGCTCCTGGAGCTGATCGGCCCCGGCGCTCCCGAGGCCGCCGAGGACGCCGACCCGCTGGCCGCGCTGTTCGCCGAGGGCCCCTCCGAGCCGCCGTCCGACCCGGCGCTGGCCCGGCTCTTCCCCGACGCGTACGGAGCCCCCGACGGCGCCGGCGACACGGGCGTGGACCCGGACGAGCTGAAGGCCCGCTCGGCGGAGTTCCGCCGCTTCACCGAGAACGACCTGCGCACCCGCAAGCGGGAGGACGCGCTGGCCGTCGTACGCAGTCTGGACGGGCTCGACCCGGCCGACGGCGGGGCGGCGGTGCTGGAGCTGACCGGGGAGCAGCCGCTGCGCTGGCTCGGCGCGCTCAACGACCTGCGCCTGACCATCGCGGCCCGCCTCGACATCACCGAGGACGACGAGAGCGCGGTGCTCTTCCGCCTGCCGGACGACGATCCGCGCAAGCCCATGGTGATGGCGTACCTCTGGCTCGGTGGTCTTCAGGAGAGCCTCATCGAGACCCTCTGAGGATCCCCGAGGGGGGAGCGGCGTTCGCTCAGCGGACGCTCAAATCCGGATAACGATCAGATCACCACGCTGTGGTGATCTGATCCATTTCCAGGCCTTTGTCCAAGATTCTCCGTGCCGTGTGTCACTTTTTCCGCCCGCGATATCCCGTCATCCCGTGATAAATCTTCACGATCGCCGACGGGACGCCACCCATGTCCCCCGGCCTGCTTGAACCGGCTGACCGCCGGCGTGCAACTCCATCCGTATCCGGGGGGATCGAGGACCCGATCCGCGGCCTGCAGAAGGCGCGGGTCGGCGTGGAGAAAGGCGCACCAGACATGACCTCTGTGCAGGTCGAGCAGCACGACAAGACGCCCGGCGAGGGCGCTCCGGGCGAGGGCGAGGGCTACCACCGCGCGCTCGGGGCCCGCCAGATCCAGATGATCGCGATCGGCGGAGCCATCGGCACCGGCCTGTTCCTGGGCGCCGGCAAGGCGATCTCCAAGGCCGGCCCGAGCCTGATCCTGGCCTACGCCATCGCGGGCCTGGTCATCTTCTTCATCATGCGGGCCCTGGGCGAACTGCTCATGTACCGCCCCGTGGCCGGTTCCTTCTCGGACTACGCCCGCGAATTCCTGGGCCCCTTCTGGGGATACGTGACCGGCTGGACGTACTGGCTCTTCTGGGTGGTCACCGGCATCACCGAAGTCACCGCGGCCGCCCAGTACATGGCGTACTGGACCCACGACAGCTTCCCGCAGTGGGCGTACGCGCTGATCTTCACCGTCATCCTCTACGGCGCCAACCTGATCTCCGTGAAGCTCTTCGGCGAGCTGGAGTTCTGGTTCTCCATGGTCAAGGTCACCGCCATCGTCGGCATGATCCTGATCTGCGCCGGAATCCTCACCATCGGCTTCTCCGATGCCGGGGACACCGCCACCGTCACCAACCTGTGGAGCGACGGCGGCTTCTTCCCCAAGGGCATCGGCGGCACGCTGATGACCCTGCAGATCGTCATGTTCGCCTTCCTGGCGGTCGAGCTGGTCGGCGTCACCGCCGGCGAGTCCAAGGACCCCGAGAAGACCCTGCCCAAGGCCGTCAACACCGTGCCGTGGCGCATCGCCGTCTTCTACGTCGGCGCGCTGATCATGATCCTGTCGGTCGTCCCGTGGCACGAATTCCAGCCGGGCGTCAGCCCCTTCGTCGCCGCCTTCGAGAAGATGGGCCTCGGCGTGGGCGCCGCCATCGTCAACTTCGTGGTGCTGACCGCCGCCCTGTCCTCCTGCAACTCGGGCATGTACTCCACCGGCCGCATGCTGCGCGACCTCGCGCTCAACGGCCAGGGTCCGAAGTTCTTCACCAGGCTCACCAAGAGCGGCACGCCGCTCATCGGCACCACCTTCTCCGCCGCGCTGATGCTGGCGGGCGTCTGGATCAACTACGTCGCCCCGGGCAAGGCCTTCGACTACGTCGTCTCCTTCGCCACCATCTCCGGCATGTGGGCCTGGATCATGATCCTCGTCTGCCAGATCCGCTACCGCGCCAAGGCCGACCGGGGGGAACTGCCCCAGTCGTCCTTCCGGGCGCCCGGCGCCCCGTGGACCAGCTGGTTCGGGCTGCTCTTCATCGGGATGGTCATCGTGATGATGGGCATCGACAAGGACGCCCGGGTCTCCCTGTACTGCGCCCCGCTGTGGGGGCTCGTCCTCGGCCTGTCCTACCTGGCCCTGAAGTCCCGCAACCCGCGCGGAGCCGCCTTCACCAAGGCCTCGTAGCCGCCACCACCGCGGGACCGCCCGCGCGGCGCGTGAGGCCGGTGAGCCCGCCCGCCGGGGGTTGTGTCCAGCATCCGGGCCCTTCCGTACCACTCCTCGGTACGGGAGGGCCCGTCTGCTTATCCTGTCGCTCATGCTGACCCTCACCCAGGCCCTGTACGACCAGATCGTCGAGCACGCCCGCCAGGACCACCCCGACGAGGCGTGCGGTGTGGTGGCCGGCCCGGCGGGCACCGGCCGCCCCGAGCGGTTCATCCCGATGCTCAACGCGGCCCGCTCGCCCACCTTCTACGAGTTCGACTCCAAGGACCTGCTGAAGCTCTACCGCGAGCTGGACGACCGCGACGAGGACCCGGTGATCGTCTACCACTCGCACACCGCGACCGAGGCCTACCCGTCGCGCACGGACGTCACGTACGCGAACGAGCCCGCAGCGCACTACGTGCTGGTCTCGACGGCGGACAAGGACGGCCTCGGCGAGTTCCAGTTCCGCTCGTACCGGATCGTCGACGGCGTGATCACCGAGGAAGAAGTGCGGGTCGTAGAGGCCTACTGACCAACATGTGAGCGGTCACCGTCCACGATGCGGGATCCCACTCCAAACCGGGGACCGGGAATCGTTAACATGACCGCATGGTTTCCCACGACGTGAGCATCGAGACGCCCGGCAGGCTGCTGCTTGTGGCGCGGCTGCACGTCGATCTGTGCCGCCTCGCCAGCGCGATCTGTCCTGCCGCCTGAGCACCACAGCGCCCCACAGCCCTCTCGCGCGGGGGCAACAAGAACCGCGCGCCCTGACGTTCTCACGCCCCTTCACGACACTGGAGCCAGCCATGGCCATCGAGGTCCGCATCCCCACCATCCTGCGCACGTACACCGACGGCCAGAAGGCCGTCGAGGGCAGCGGTGCCACCCTGGACGAGCTCTTCGCCGACCTCGACACCCGCCACAAGGGCATCCGGGAGCGCATCGTCGACGAGTCGAAGGGCGGCGAACTGCGCCGCTTCGTGAACGTCTACCTCAACGACGAGGACGTCCGCTTCCTCGCCGGCATCACCACCGAGCTCTCCGACGGCGACAGCGTGACCATCCTCCCCGCCGTGGCCGGCGGATCGAAGTAATGCGCTACGACTCCCCTCTGGCCGCGGTCGGCAATACGCCGCTGGTCCGGCTGCCCCGGCTGTCGCCCTCCGCCGACGTGCGGATCTGGGCCAAGCTGGAGGACCGCAACCCCACCGGCTCGATCAAGGACCGCCCCGCGCTCCACATGGTCGAACAGGCGGAGAAGGACGGCCGGCTCCACCCGGGCTGCACGATCCTGGAGCCCACCTCGGGCAACACCGGCATCTCGCTGGCGATGGCGGCCAAGCTCAAGGGCTACCGCATCGTGTGCGTGATGCCGGAGAACACCAGCCAGGAGCGGCGTGACCTGCTGGCCATGTGGGGAGCCGAGATCATCCCGTCGCCGGCTGCCGGCGGCTCGAACACCGCGGTCCGGGTGGCCAAGGAACTGGCGGCGGAGCACCCGGACTGGGTGATGCTCTACCAGTACGGCAACCCGGACAACGCGGGCGCGCACTACGCCACGACGGGCCCGGAGATCCTCGCGGACCTCCCGTCCATCACCCACTTCGTGGCGGGCCTGGGCACGACCGGCACCCTGATGGGCGTCGGCCGCTACCTGCGCGAACACGTCGAGGGAATCAAGATCGTCGCGGCCGAACCGCGCTACGACGACCTGGTCTACGGCCTGCGCAACTTGGACGAGGGCTTCGTCCCGGAGCTGTACGACGCCTCCGTACTCACCAGCCGCTTCTCGGTCGGCTCCGCGGACGCGGTCACCCGCACCCGCGAGCTCCTCCAGCAGGAGGGCATCTTCGCGGGCGTCTCCACCGGGGCGGCCCTGCACGCGGCGATCGGCGTCGGCCGCAGGGCGGTGGCCGCGGGCGAATCGGCGGACATCGTCTTCGTCGTGGCCGACGGGGGCTGGAAGTACCTCTCGACGGGGGTCTACACGGCTGCGACGACGGAGGAGGCCATCGAGGTCCTCCAGGGCCAGCTCTGGGCGTAGCCGCGTGCGGGCCCTCTGTCGGGGTCCCGTCGGCGTCGCCGCGTGCGGCCTCTCTGCCGGGGCTCCGCCCCGGACCCCGTACGGCGCCGCGCCGGCGTAGCAGCCTGCGGGCCCTCTGCCGGGGCTCCGCCCCGGACTCCGTACGGCGCCGCGCCGGCGTAGCAGCCTGTGGCCCCCCTGCCGGGGCTCCGCCCAGACCCCGTACGGCGCCGCGCGCCCGCGCCTCACGTCACGCCCTCCGCCGGCGATCGAGGCGCGGGGCCCGGGGCCCGGCGCACCCCGGCCCGGGAACACGACGTCGCGGCACCCCCACCGGCACGGGCCCACGGCACCGGATCCGCCCCGGGCGACGGGCGCCGGGGCGTCGCGGCACCCACACCGGGCGGCACCGGCTCCGCCTCGCCCCCGGGGCGACGGGCGACGGCCGGTTAGCCCGGCCGTTCCGCGAGCACGGCGGCGTGGCTCGACCCCGGATGCTTGACCGCGGTCGACAGGGCTGACCGCCCCGGCCCGCCGCCCGCCAGGGCGCACAGGCGGGCCAGTTCCGCACCGCCCCGCCTCCGGGGGTTCGTACACGCGCCCCGCCCGGATCATCCGCTCATCCGCCGCGGCCTCCCGGCCCGCCGAGGCCCTGGATCTCGTCCCACAGCGCCGGGTCCAGCAGTCCGACCCTGGTCCGCAACTCCCACACCGACACCTCGGCCGGCCGATCCGCCTCCAGGAAACTCGGCCGGCCCTGCGTCCCCTCCGTCCCCGGGGGCAGCGGGAGCACCCCGGCCCGCCGGTCGTCGTACTTCCCGGTGATCCACGCGACGCGCACGCGGCGGGTCCGTACCGCCCCCACCGCCAGGACCAGACACGTCCGGCCGTCCGCCAGACGCCACAGCTCGCCCGCCCGCGGCCGGGGCGGCGGGCCGGCTCCGTGCGCAGGCGGGGCCCGGCGGGGCATCCCCAGCCGTTCCCCGGCGACCAGCACCACCAGCGCCACGGCCACGACCGCGGCCACGGCGGGCCACCAGGACGTGTCCATGCTTCGACCGTAGCCGCGCCGCGCGCCCCCGGCACGGCAGCGCAGCGGCCCCCGCACGGCAGCGCAACGGCGCCTGGCACGGCGGCGCATGGCTACGCCCGTGCCCACCGTCGCTCCCCCGAGTGACACCACAGGTGATTCCCCCCACAACGGCCCGCCGCGGAGGAGCGACCGAGGGTTTCGCGCCTTACGCTCGACGCACGCACGGCCCGCATTCCGTCCACGGACCGTCCACGGAGGTTCACGCTCCATGAAGCTCACCGTCGTCGGCTGTTCGGGGTCGTTCCCGTCCGCGGAATCGGCCTGTTCGAGCTACCTCGTCGAGGCCGACGGCTTCCGGCTGCTCCTCGACATGGGCAACGGCGCGCTGGGCGCCCTCCAGCGCCATTGCGGCCTCTACGACCTCGACGCGATCTTCCTGAGCCACCTGCACGCCGATCACTGCATCGACATGTGCGCGTACTTCGTCGCCCGCTACTACCGGCACGAGGGCGGCCGCTGCGGCACCATCCCCGTCTACGGCCCCGAGGGCACCGAACAGCGCCTGACCGCCGCCTACGAGGACGTCCCCGACGAGCGCTCGATGAGCGAGGTCTTCGACTTCCGCACCCTGAAGTCGGCCACCTTCGAGATCGGACCCTTCCGGATCCGTACGGAGAAGGTCTGCCACCCGGTCGAGGCGTACGGCATCCGCATCGAGCACGACGGCCGCTCGCTCACGTACTCCGGTGACACCGGCGTCTGCCCCGAGCTGGGCCTGCTCGCCGAGGGCACCGACCTCTTCCTCTGCGAAGCCTCCTTCACGCACGGCAAGGAGGACATCCCGGACCTCCACCTCAACGGCCGCGAGGCCGGCGAGTACGCCCGCGTCGGCCGGGTCGGCCGGCTCGTCCTCACCCACATCCCGCCGTGGACGGACGCCGGACAGAACCTCGCCGACGCCCGCGCGGTCTACGACGGCCGCGTCGACCTGGCGTACCCGGGCGCCGTCTACGAGATCTAGCGGGCACCCGGCGGTCGGGAGGCCCGAGGGCCGCCCGGCGCCGATGACGCGCATCGCCGAAGCCCCCTGTCCTTCACGAGGAAGGACAGGGGCTTCGGTTCTGAAAAATGCCGGGTGCGGCGGGCAGCCGCGGGGACTACTTGGCCTCGGCCTTCACCAGCTCGGCGAGCTCCTCGTCGGACTCGCGGCCCGGGGTGGGGAGGTTGAACTTGGTGATCGCGAAGCGGAAGACGACGTAGTAGACGACCGCGAAGCAGAGGCCGACCAGGACCAGCATCCACGGCTTGTCCGCGATGCCCAGGTTCAGCAGGAAGTCCACCAGGCCCGCCGAGAAGCCGAAGCCGTCACGCATGCCCAGGGCCCAGGTCAGCGCCATGGAGACACCGGTCAGCACCGCGTGGATCGCGTACAGCACCGGCGCGATGAACATGAAGGTGAACTCGATCGGCTCGGTCACACCGGTGACGAAGGAGGTGAGCGCGAGGGAGAACATCATGCCGCCGACGACCTTGCGGCGCTCGGGGCGGGCGCAGTGGACGATCGCGAGGCAGGCCGCGGGGAGCGCGAACATCATGATCGGGAAGAAGCCGGTCATGAACTGTCCGGCGCTCGGGTCACCGGCGAGGAAGCGGCCGATGTCACCGTGGACGGCGCCGTTGGGGGTGTCGAACGAACCGGCCTGGAACCACGGGAAGGAGTTCAGCAGGTGGTGCATGCCGATCGGGATCAGCGCACGGTTGGCGACACCGAAGATGCCCGCGCCGACCGCGCCGGAACCGGTCAGCCACTCACCGAAGTTGTGCAGACCCGTGCCCAGCACCGGCCAGATCAGGCCGAAGACGATGCCCGTGACCAGGCCCGCGAGCGCGGTGAGGATCGGGACGAGGCGGCGCCCGCCGAAGAAGCCCGCCCAGTCGGGCAGCTTGGTCCGGTAGAACTTCTGGTAGAGCAGGGCCGTGATGATGCCCATCACGACACCGCCGAGGACCCCGGCGTTGACGGCGGCGTCCACCATGACGATCTTGCCGCCGACGACCTTGGCGACCTGGGGCAGGTTGCTGTCGGTGAAGGTGGCGAGGACCTTCTGGAAGACCAGGTAACCGGTGACGGCGGCGAGGGCGGTGGAACCGTCGGACTTCTTGGCGAAGCCGATCGCGATGCCGACGGCGAACAGCAGCGCCATGTTGTCGAGGATCGCGCCGCCGCCGGCGGCCATGTAACCCGCGATCTTGAGGATGAACGTCGGGAAGACGTCCTTGTCGCCGAGCATGTCGTCCGCGCCGAGACGCAGCAGCAGGGCGCCTGCGGGCAGCACCGCGACGGGGAGCATCAGGCTCCGGCCGATGCGCTGCATGACAGCCATCGCTCCGGAGCCCTTCTTCTTCTCGGCCGCCGGGGCAGCGCTAGCCGTGGACACAACTTCCTCCAGGGGGCAAGGCGCCGCCCGGGGACAAGGAAGAAGGGTGGCGGCGTCTCAGAAAGGGGGACCGCGAGGGCCGGATCAAGCCACCGCGTGGTCTACACCAATAGGTGGTGTAGACCAGTTGTAACACGGTGAGGGTTAGATAAGGAACCTTCGTTTTCATGTGGCCTACGCCACACCGGCGCCGCCAACGGCCCACCACCGGGGCCTCCGGACCCACGGACATGCCGAAGGCCCCCGGAACCTGGGATCCGGGGGCCCGCGCGGCAGGGCCCAAGGGCCTCAGCGCGCCATGCCGACCGCTACGCCTTGGTGTTCTCCGCCTGCATCGCCGCGATCTCCTCGTCCGACTCCCGGCCCGGCGTCGGGATGTCGAACTTCGTGATCGCGAAGCGGAAGACCACGTAGTAGACGAGGGCGAAGGCGAGACCGATCGGAATGATCAACCAGGGCTTCGTCGCCAGACTCCAGTTGATGACGTAGTCGATCAGACCCGCCGAGAAGCTGAAGCCGTCCTTCACCCCCAGCGCCCACGTCACCGCCATCGACACACCCGTCAGCACCGCGTGGATCACGTACAGCAGCGGCGCCACGAAGAGGAAGGAGTACTCCAGCGGCTCCGTGATGCCGGTGACGAAGGACGTCAGGCCGACCGACAGCATCAGGCCACCCACCTCCTTGCGCCGCTGCGGCTTGGCACAGTGCGTGATCGCCAGCGCCGCCGCCGGAAGGGCGAACATCATGATCGGGAAGAAGCCGGTGAGGAACTGACCGGCATCCGGGTCACCCGCCAGGAACATGTTGATGTCACCGTGCACCGTCTGCCCGTCCGGCTTCGTGAAGCTGCCGAACTGGAACCACACCGGCACGTTCAGGAACTGGTGCAGGCCGATCACCAGCAGCGCCCGGTTCGCGATGCCGAAGAGCCCGGCACCCCAGGCACCCAGACCGATCAGCCAGTCGGAGAAGCTCTCCAGCGCACCGCCGATCGGCGGCCAGATCCACAGGCACAGCGCGGCGAAGGCGATCGCGACGAAGGACATGATGATCGGCACCAGCCGGCGGCCGTTGAAGAAGCCGAGCCAGTCGACCAGCTTCACCCGGTGGTAGCGCTGCCAGAACCAGGCGGTCAGCAGGCCCATCACGATGCCGCCGAAGACCCCCGGATTCTGGAACGTGTACCCCGCGAAGGCATCGGCCTGCCCCAGGCAGCCGCCCCTGATGTCCCGCGTGCCCTCGGGGCAGTCCTTGGGGAAGGCGTGCAGCACACCCCGGTAGACGAGGAAGCCCGCCACCGCCGCCAGCGCGGTCGAGCCGTCCGCCTTCTTCGCCATGCCGATCGCGACGCCGATGCAGAACAGCAGCGGCAGCCCGAGGTCCGCGTCCAGCAGCGCCCCGCCTGCGCCCGCCATCACCTTGGCGACGTTCGTCCAGTTCAGGCCCTCGGAGCCGAACACGTCCGGCTGGCCGAGGCGGTTGAGGATGCCTGCCGCGGGCAGGACCGCGATCGGCAGCTGCAGACTCCGCCCCATCTTCTGCAGTCCCTGGAACAGGCTGTTCCACCACCTGCTCTCCGGCACTGCTGCGGCGCTGCTCGCGCTCATCGGCGTCCTCCCTGACCGACCCGGTTTCTGGCAGTCGCAACATGTGCGGCACACTGGTGTAGACCAGTCGTGGGGCAGGCTGCTGCTGATGGTCATCATTCGACAGAAGCCCGGCATGCGCCCGCGTAGATGGGCCAACCGTGAGCTACCGTGACAAAGCGGACCACGCTGGTTACGGCCGCCGAGACTCGTTCTTCGTAACACTCAGGGAGAAACACATGGCCACCAAGGCTGAGAAGATCGTCGCCGGGCTCGGCGGTATCGAGAACATCGAAGAGGTCGAAGGCTGCATCACCCGCCTGCGCACCGAGGTCATCGACCCGAGCAAGGTCGACGAGGTCGCACTCAAGGCCGCCGGCGCCCACGGCGTCGTCAAGATGGGCACCGCGATCCAGGTCGTCATCGGCACCGACGCCGACCCGATCGCCGCCGACATCGAAGACATGATGTGACCTGAGCCGTACCCGCAGGCCCCCCGCACGAAGGCCCCCCGTACGGAGGCCTCCGCACGAAGGCCCCGTACGAAGACGCCGTACGAAGACGCCGTACGAGACGCCGCCTGAAGACCCCGTCCCGGACCACCCGGACGGGGTCTTCGCGTTCCCCCGCAGGAGCTAGGCTCGAACCATGTCTCGCATCGACGGCCGCACGCCCGAACAGCTCCGCCCGGTCACCATCGAACGCGGATGGAGCAAGCACGCCGAGGGCTCCGTCCTCATCTCCTTCGGAGACACGAAGGTCTTCTGCACCGCCTCCTTCACCGAAGGCGTCCCGCGCTGGCGCAAGGGCAGCGGCGAAGGCTGGGTCACCTCCGAATACTCGATGCTGCCCCGCTCCACCAACACCCGCGGCGACCGCGAATCCGTACGCGGCAAGATCGGCGGCCGCACCCACGAGATCTCCCGCCTCATCGGCCGCTCCCTGCGCGCCGTCATCGACTACAAGGCCCTCGGCGAGAACACCATCGTCCTGGACTGCGACGTCCTCCAGGCCGATGGCGGCACCCGCACCGCCGCCATCACCGGCGCGTACGTCGCCCTCGCCGACGCCGTCGCCTGGGGCCAGAAGAAGAAGCTCATCAAGGCCGGCCGCAAGCCGCTCACCGGCACCGTCGCCGCCGTCAGCGTCGGCATCGTCGACGGCGTCCCCCTCCTCGACCTCTGCTACGAGGAGGACGTACGGGCCGAGACGGACATGAACGTCGTCTGCACCGGCGACGGCCGCTTCGTCGAGGTCCAGGGCACCGCCGAAGGGGAGCCCTTCGACCGCAAGGAACTCAACGCCCTCCTGGACCTCGCCGCCGGAGGCTGCGCAGACCTGGAAGCCATCCAGCTGCGCGCGCTGGACCTGCCCGCTCTGTAGGGGGCAACCGCCGGGCCCGTCCCGGCGTCATGGAAGATACGGGCGCACGGTGTCACAACCGTGCGCCCGTCCACGTATCCGAACCCTTGGGGGACCCGAAATGAAGCAGAAGTACCGCATCGCCGCCGTGGTGGCCGCCGCCGCCCTGTCCGTCTCCGCCCTGACGGCGTGTGACGCCATCTCCACGGCGATGGACTGCGCGAACACCGCCGTCGCCATCACGGACGGCGCCAACGACCTCCAGCAGGCGGTCTCCCAGGCGGGCAACAGCCCGCAGGAGGCCCAGAACGCGCTCAACCAGATCGAGTCGAACCTCAAGAAGATCGGCGACCAGACGGGCAACGCCGACCTCGGCAAGGCCATCGACTCGATGAACACGGCCGTCAAGAACGTCCGCACCGCCATCGAAAACGGCAACCCCACCCCCGACATCAAGCCGGTCGCGGACGCGGCGAGCGAGATCTCCAAGGTGTGCACCCCGGGCTGACGGCGCTGACATGACTGACCGGGCTGGCGGGGCCGGCGGGCTGGCGGGGTTGACCGGGCTGACCGGACGACGGGGGCGGCCGGAATAATGGCCCCCATGAGCAGCAGCCGCCTGATCCTCGCGACCCGCAACGCGGGCAAAGTCTCCGAACTCCGCGCCATCCTGTCCGACGCCGGCCTGCCGCACGAGCTGGTCGGCGCGGACGCGTACCCCGAGATCCCGGACGTCAAGGAAACCGGCGTCACCTTCGCCGAGAACGCCCTCCTCAAGGCCCACGCCCTGGCCCAGGCCACCGGCCTCCCGGCCGTGGCCGACGACTCCGGCCTCTGCGTGGACGTCCTCGGCGGCGCCCCCGGCATCTTCTCCGCCCGCTGGGCCGGCACTCACGGCGACGACGAGGCCAACCTGCGCCTCCTCCTGGCCCAGCTCTCCGACATCGCCCCGGAACACCGCGGCGCCCACTTCTTCTGCGCGGCGGCCCTGGCCCTCCCGGACGGCACCTCCCGCGTGGTCGAGGGCCGCCTCCTGGGCACCCTGCGCCCCACCCCGTCGGGGACGGGCGGCTTCGGCTACGACCCGATCCTCCAGCCGCTCGGCGAAACCCGCACCTGCGCGGAGCTCTCGGCGGCGGAGAAGAACGCCATCTCCCACCGCGGCCAGGCCTTCCGCGCCCTGGTCCCGGTGGTCCGCGACCTCCTGGGCTGACGCCTGCCGTTCACGCCGAAGGCCCGGCTCTGAGAGCCGGGCCTTCGTACGAGTGCGGCCGGGGGGATTCGAACCCCCACGGGATCTCTCCCACGGCGTTCTAAGCGCCGCTCGGCTGCCTGATTTCGACACGGCCGCTTGGTGCTGCCATGGTAGCGGTCGAGCGCGAGTTGTGCGTTAGTGCGTCATGTAGCGCGCCGACGGGCTCCTCCCCGACACCAGGTGTTCGTGACCGCATGACAGTTGGGGCAGAGCAGCCGCAGGTTCTCGCGCCGGTCGTCGCTCCAGTCGCCGTTGATGTGGTCGACCTCCAGCGTCATGGGCAGGCCGCGCCAGCCAGGAGGTGTTCCGCACATGTCGCAGCACTCTGGGACGCCGACCTCGCGCAGAGCGCGCCGTAGGAGGAGGGTGCGGGTGCGTCGCTTTCCGTCGTGCTTGATGAGGATGTTCTCGGCAGGCCTCGCGGCAGTGTGACCCGGCTTACCGCGTTGATGGGCCTGACCGAGGAAGTGCGCTGTCGACAGGCAGTCCTCGCGGATCCACTGCTTGAGTGCCTCGTTCATGCTGCCGGAGGGCTTCCAGCCCAGGCGGCGCAGGGTTTCCGCGAACGAGCAGGAGGTGGCAACGGCTTCACGCAAGACGGCGCCTTCGGGCTTCACGCGCCAGGCGTAGTTGCGGCGTTGGCGCGTGATGTGAGTGAAGTGCGTGATGTCGATGCCGTACTTGTGGAACCTTCCGAGCAGGTATCTGTCGAGCCGGGGGTAAGCCTCGGTGCCGAGGTGGGCGATGACCTGGTCGATGTCACGGCACCGTGCGGCGGCCTCCGACAGAACCTCGCGGGAGTAGACCTTGCGGACCCTCATCGACGGCGGCCCTTCGCTCGGCCGCGGTATGTGTCCGTGGTGGAGTGGCAATTGGGGCAGAGCAGCCGGAGGTTCTCCGGACGGTTGTCGCGCCAGTCGCCGTCGATGTGGTCGACCTCCAGCGGCAGCGGGTACCCCTGCCAGGTGGGATCGGTGCCGCACAACTGGCACTGTTCTGGGACGCCCAGTGATGCGAGCGCCCGCTTGAGTTGCTCACTCTGTGCCCGGCGGGCGTGAGCCCCGTCCTGCTTGACGAGGACCGACTCCGGGGTCCGCCGGGTCTTGGGGCGTCCCGCAGGGGAGGGCAGCGTGAAATGCGCGGTGTCTATGCCGAACGCCTTCACGCGGCGGGTGATGTGGGTGTGGTGGCCGCCCACCACCTCAAGGCCGAGCCGCCGTAGAACCGCGCACATGGTGGTCGAGGCGGCGACCGCCTCCGCCAGAATCTCCCTCGTCCACTTCGCTCCCTCCACCTGAAAGTGCGACGTGTCCACTCCCAGCTTCCGCATGCGGTCGTGCAGGTAGCGCCGTGAGCCGCTCTTCGGATCCACCCCCAGCTTCACCAGCGCCTCGGACAGCGTCCGTGACCCCTCCGCCGCCTCCGCGAGGCGCTCCCTCGTGTACGGACTGATCGGCATGGCCCCTCCATTTCTCGGCCGCGCGTTCGCAGCCTCGTACGGAGTAACGGACCGATAGTCGGACGGTTGCGACCTTTTCCGTCCGATAAACGGCAGCGACCCGCACCAGTTGGTGCGGGCCGCTGCCGATCGCGGGGAAGGGCGGGGGTCAGATGCCCAGATCCTTGATGATCTTGGCTACGTGGCCGGTGGCCTTCACGTTGTAGAAGGCCTGCTCGACCTTGCCGTCCCCGTCCACGACCACCGTCGAGCGGATGACCCCGGTCACGGTCTTGCCGTACAGCTTCTTCTCGCCGTACGCGCCGTACGCCTCCAGAATCTTCTTCTCGGGGTCGCTAACCAGGGTGACCTTCAGGCTCTCCTTCTCGCGGAACTTCGCGAGCTTCTCCGGCTTGTCCGGGGAGACGCCGATGACGTCGTAGCCCGCCGAGGCCAGGACGGCCAGGTTGTCCGTGAAGTCGCAGGCCTGCTTGGTGCAGCCCGGCGTCAGGGCGGAGGGGTAGAAGTAGACGATCACCTTGCGGCCGGTGTGGTCGGCGAGCGAGACCTCGTTGCCGTCCGCGTCGGGCAGGGTGAAGGCGGGGGCGATGTCGCCCGGCTGGAGTCGCTCACTCATCTTGACAGTCTCCTCGGCAGGGGATCGGTATGGCACGAGCCTAAGCTGAGTCAGCTGACAGACTGTCCATGACGGATCACGATCACGACCACGACGATGGAGGCAGCGCGGTGCCGGAAGCCAGGACCCCCGCACAGATCGAGGCGGACATCGTCCGCCGCCGCGAGCAGCTCGCCGAGACGCTCGACGAGATCGGTGTGCGCATGCACCCGAAGACGATCATCGGGGACGCCAAGGCCAGGGTCGCCTCGACGGTCGACCACACCGCCGGGCGTGCCTTCGTGGCGGTGAACCGTCTTGTGACGGACGCGAAGGCCGGCCTGCGCCACGAGGACGGGTCTGCGCGCATCGAGCGGATCGTGCCCGTCGCGCTGCTCGCGGCGGGTGTGGTCGGCCTGCTCGTGGTGTCGGCGCGCCGTAAGCGTTGATGACCCTCCGGAGTGCGGCACGGGTGCGGGCAGGTAGGTTCGGGTCGTGAGCGAGAACACCACCCACGACAAGATGCCCATCCGCATGCTGCACGACCGCGTGCTCGTGAAGTCCGATCTGCCCGAGGGCGAGCGCCGCTCGGGCGGCGGCATCCTGATCCCGGCGACGGCCGCGGTGGGCAAGCGGCTGGCCTGGGCCGAGGTGGTTGCGGTCGGGCAGAACGTACGGAGTGTCGAGCCCGGCGACCGGGTGCTGTACGACCCCGAGGACCGGGCCGAGGTCGAGGTGCGGGGTGCGACGTACGTGCTGATGCGCGAGCGGGATCTGCACGCGGTGGCGGCGGAGCGGCTGGAGGGGTCGAAGGACTCCACGGGGCTCTACCTCTGACGTTGGACGTGGGGCCTGTGGCTCGGCGGTGGGTGAGAAGGGCTGGTGGCCGAGGTCACCAGCCCTTTCGGCTGCCCTTTGCTACGGTGGACGGGTACCCCGACGAGACGCGCCGTACCGGGTTCTGGACAAGACGACGCACCCTGTATCGCTCTCGTCCGGAGGTGTCTGTCATGGCCTGGGTCCTGCTGCTTGTCGCCGGTCTGCTCGAAGTCGGCTGGTCGATCGGCATGAAATTCACCGAAGGCTTCACCCGGCTCTGGCCCAGTGTGTTCACGGGCGCCGGGATCGTCGCGAGCATGGTGTTGCTGTCCTACGCCGCGAAATCGTTGCCGATCGGTACGGCGTACGGGGTGTGGGTGGGCATTGGCGCTGCCGGGGCGGCGGTGCTGGGTATGGCGGTGCTGGGTGAGCCCGTGACCGCCGCCCGGATCTTCTTCATCTGTCTGCTGCTGGTCGCCGTGGTGGGGCTGAAGATGACCTCCGGTCACTGACCTCACTGACCTCACCGACCGGCGGCCGGCTACTCAAGGAATGCGGACGGCGGGCGCTGGCCTTCGGTGACGCCGCCGTCCGTGCCCTGGGTGCCGGTGGTGGTGCCCCCTTCGTCGCCTTGGGTGGCGCCTCCCTGGGTCTGTCCTCCTTGCGTCTGCCCTCCCTGGGTCTGACCGCCGTTCGTCTGGCCGCCGTTCGTCTGGCCTCCCTGGGTCTGGCCGCCTTGCGTCTGCCCTCCCTGCGTCTGGCCGTCCGTCGGCGGGTTCGGCGGGCTGGGCGGGTTCGGGCGCGTCGGCGGATTGGGCCGGCCCGGGTTCGTCGGCGGGCGGTCGCCTCCCGGTGTCTCCTGCTCGGGGTCGGACGGTGCGGGCGGCGGGCTCGGGGGCGGGGCCGCGCCGGGCTGGAGTTCCAGGTCGAAGTCGACGGGGTCGGTGCCCTCCAGTGCCGTCTTCGTGTACGCGGCCCAGATGCGGGCCGGGTAGCCGCCCCCGCCGATCCGGGCTTCGCCGAGGGTGTTGTACAGCGACTGGAGGCTGCCGGTGTCCGGGTCCTGGCCCATCATCGCGACGACCGTGACCAGGTTCGGGGTGTACGCCGCGAACCAGGCGGAGCGGTCGAGTTCGCCGGTGCCGGTCTTGCCGGCCGCGGGGTGGCCGGCGGCGAGGGCTGCCGTACCGGTGCCGTTGTCGACGACGCTGACCAGCATGGAGGTGGTGGTGTCGGCGGCTTCGCGGCTGATGGCCTGGGTGGGGCCGCGGTCGGGCAGGCCGATGGTGTCGCCGTCCTTGGTGATCTCTTCCAGGAAGGTGTAGGGGGTGTGGCGGCCGTGGTCCGCGAGGGTCGCGTACGCCTGCGTCATGTCGAGGACGCTGGCCTGCATGGTGCCCAGTGCCATGGCGGGGCCCGCGTCGAAGTTCGGGGTGTTCTCGGGGATGCCGAGGGCGACGGCGGTCTGTTTGACCTCGTCGGTGCCGACGTCGACGGCCATTTGCGCGAAGACGGCGTTGACGGAGAGGTCGGTGGCGGTGTTGACGGTGATGTTGCCGTAGGACACCTGGCCCTCGTTCTCGGGGGCGTAGGGGATCCGGGTGCCGACGACGCGGCGTTTGTTGTCGCCGTTGTAGATCGTGTGCGGGGTGATCCGGCGGCCGTCCTGTGTGCGTGCGTCGTTCTCGACGGCGGCGGCGAAGACGAACGGCTTGAAGGTGGAGGCGACCTGGTAGTCGTGCCGGGTGGCGTTGTTGACGTACTGCTTGGTGTAGTCGATGCCGCCGTACAGGGCGACGACCTTGCCGGTGGCGGGGTCGATGGAGACTCCGCCGGCGCGTACGAACCGGTCGGCCTTGCGTGTCGCGGGGTCGAGTCTGCTGACCATCTGGTCGTCGACGGCCTCGACGAAGGCGTTCTGGCGGCGCCTGTCGATGGTGGTGGTGATGCGGTATCCGCCCTCGGCGAGGGTTTTGTCGTCGAGGATCTCGCGGTCGACGATGTAGTCCTTGATCGCCTCTACGAGGTAGCCGCGCTGCCCGGACAGTCCTGCGGCCGGGCGGACCTTGCCGGGCTCGGGGAACGGTGTGGTCGCGCGTTCGGCGGCGGACATCCAGCGCTTCTTGACCATGCCGTCGAGGACGTAGTTCCAGCGGGCGACGGCGCGGGGGCGTGCGCGGGGGTGAGAGACGACGTCGAAGGCGCTGGGGGAGTTGAGGAGGGTGGCGAGGTAGGCGCCCTCGGCGGTGGTGAGTGTGCCGACGTCCTTGCCGTAGTAGGCCTGGGAGGCGGCCTGGATGCCGTAGGCGTTGCGGCCGAAGTAGCTGGTGTTCAGATAACCCTCCAGGATGTAGTCCTTCGACTTCTCGCGACCGAGTTTGATCGCGATGAAGAACTCTTTGACCTTGCGTTTGATGGTCTGTTCCTGGCCCAGGTAGTAGTTCTTGACGTACTGCTGGGTGATGGTCGAGCCGGACTGGGTGCCCTTGCCGGTCGCGGTGTTCCAGGCGGCGCGGACCATCGCCTTGGGGTCCACCGCCCGTTCGGAGTAGAAGTCCCGGTCCTCGGCGGCCAGTACGGCTTCCTGGACGGTGCGCGGGATCTGTGAGAGCGGGACGTTGACGCGGTTGACCTCGCCGTCGCGGGCGAGGGGGGAGCCGTCGGAGTAGAGGTAGAGGTTGGACTGGGCGGTGGCGGCGGCGTTGGCCGGGGGGATGTCGACCAGCAGGTAGCCGGCGAGGAGGGCGCCGCCGAGCAGCAGGGCGAGGACCAGGACGCCGCCCACGACCATGCGCCAGGTGGGGAAGGCCCGGCGCCAGCCGGTCCGCTTCCGGCCGGTCTTCTTCCCGGGCTTGCGGGGAGTGGCCGGTCCTCCCGGTTCCCGCCGCGGCCGCTGTTCGTGGGGTGTGTCCGGGTCACGAGGGATCCAGCCGGGTGGTGGGGACTGGTCGCTCATCTCCAGGACTCCTCGGCGCCGTGCGAAATATCCACTTCTGTACCTCATGGTGTCTACCGGATGGCCGGTGATTCCGCTCCGGACGGGCGTAAATCGGTCGCGTGGATCGCCCCTCCGCACTAAGCTCGCGCGCTTTGGCCGACGTAGGAACGACGTGGGAAACGGAGGGATACGGTGCGTCAGAGGGCGGGTGGGACAGTGCGTCTCTACCTCGAGGTCGCGGCCGGCGGATTCCGGCGCTACGCCACCTACGGGACGGCGACGGCGGCCGGGGTGTTCACCAATACGGTGTTCGGTTTCATCGTCGCGTACACGTACATCGCACTGTGGGACGAGCGGCCGGGACTCGGCGGTTACGACCAGGCGCAGGCGCTGACCTTCGTGTGGGTGAGCCAGTCGCTGCTCGCCGCCAGTGCGCTCATCGGGGGCGGCTTCCAGGAGGAGGTCCAGGAGCGGATCCGTACGGGTGACATCGCCGTCGACCTGTATCGGCCGGCGGACCTTCAGATGTGGTGGCTGGCGGCGGACATGGGCCGGGCCTGCTTCCAGCTGCTGGGGCGGGGGTTGGTTCCGCTGGTGGCGGGGTCGCTGGCCTTCCAGTTGGCCCTGCCGACGGATCCGTCGCGCTGGCTGCTGTTCCTGGTGTCCGTCACGCTCGGGCTGGTGGTGAGCTTCGCGGTGCGCTACCTGCTGGGGCTGGCGGCCTTCTGGCTGATGGACGGGGCCGGGATCAACATGATGGCCACCGTCGTCTCGATCTTCTTCTCCGGGATGCTGCTGCCGCTGACGGTGTTCCCGGGCGGCTTCGGCGAGTTCGTCCGGGCGCTGCCGTGGGCGGCGATGCTCCAGGTGCCGATGGACGTGCTGCTGGGCCGGCATGCGGGGGCCGGGGCCGTGGCCGGGGCGCTGGGGTTCCAGGCCGCGTGGGCGTGCGTACTGCTGGGAGTGGGGCGGCTGTTGCAGTCGGCCGCGACGCGCAAGGTGGTGGTCCAGGGTGGCTGAGCTGGTGCTGGAACGGGACCGGGTGGTGCTGGACGTACCGCAGCGCAATCGCGCCGTGGAGGGGCTGCGCGGCTACGGACTGATCGTGGCGATGTGGATCCGGTCGACGATGACGTACCGGACGTCGTTCTTCCTGTCGACCTTCGGGAACGCGGCGATCACGCTCCTCGACTTCGTCGCGATCTACATCATGTTTTCGCACGTGGACGTCCTCGGCGGCTTCACGCTGCCCGAGATCGCCCTGCTGTACGGATCCTGCTCGGCCTCCCTGGGCCTGGCGGACCTGCTGCTGGGCAATACGGACCGGATCGGGACCCGGATCCGCGACGGGTCGCTCGACACCATGCTGGTGCGTCCGGTTCCGGTGCTCGCGCAGGTCGCGGCGGACCGCTTCGCGCTGCGCCGGCTGGGGCGGGTCGCGCAGGGGCTGGCGGTGCTGGTCTGGGCGATGTGGGTGCTGGGTCCGGGCGGTCCGGCAGGTCTGGGGGCTCCGGGGGCTCCGGGGGTGGACTGGACGGTCGGGAAGGTGCTGCTGGTGCCCGTGATGGTCGTGGCCGGCGCGGCGATCTTCGCGGCGGTGATGGTGGCCGGCGCGGCGTTCCAGTTCATCGCGGGGGACGCGGCGGAGGTGCAGAACTCCTTCACGTACGGCGGCTGCACGATGCTCCAGTACCCGCCGACCGTGTTCGCGAAGGACCTGCTGCGCGGCGTGACCTTCATCCTTCCGCTGGCCTTCGTCAACTGGCTGCCCGCCCTGCACATCCTGGGGCGGCCCGATCCGCTGGGGCTGCCGGGGTGGGTCGCCTACGTCAGCCCGCTGGTGGCCTTCGCGGTGTTCCTGCCCGCGTCGCTGGCATGGCGCGTGGGAGTCCGTTCGTATCGAAGTACGGGGAGCTGAACGATGGCAGAGGCATTGATCGCGCTGGACGGGGTCGAGAAGGTCTTCGACGTACGGCGCCGAGTGAGCCTGATGCGCCGGGAGAAACGCCAGGTCAGGGCGGTCGACGGGATCAGCTTCGAGGTGGCGCGGGGCGAGATGGTCGGCTACATCGGGCCCAACGGCGCCGGGAAGTCGACCACGATCAAGATGCTGACGGGCATCCTGACGCCGAGCGGCGGCCGGCTGCGGGTCGCGGGCATCGACCCGGCGCGGGAGCGAATGCGCCTCGCGCACCGGATCGGGGTGGTCTTCGGGCAGCGCACGACGCTGTGGTGGGACCTGCCGCTGAAGGACTCGTACGGGCTGATGCGGCGGATGTACCGGATTCCGGCGGCGCGGTTCAAGGAGAACCTGGAGCGCTGCGTGGACCGGCTGGACCTGGCGGAGCTGCTCGACGTACCGGTGCGGCAGTTGTCGCTGGGGCAGCGGATGCGCGGGGACATCGCGGCGGCGCTGCTGCACGATCCGGACGTGCTGTACCTGGATGAGCCGACGATCGGGCTGGATGTGGTGAGCAAGGCGAAGGTACGGGGCTTCCTGCGGCAGCTGAACGAGGAGCTCGGCACGACGGTGCTGCTGACGACGCACGACCTCCAGGACATCGAGCAGCTGTGCGAGCGGGTCATGGTGATCGACCACGGCCGGCTGATGTACGACGGGGCGCTGGCCGGGCTGCACTCGGCGGGGTCGGTGGGGGAGAGCGAGCGGACGCTAGTGGTCGATCTGGAACGGGAGCTGGCGCCGATCAGCGTGGCGGGGGCGCGGGTGGTGAAGGTTGACGGGCCGCGGCAGTGGCTGGCGTTCCCGGCGGGGGCTTCGGCCGCGCCGCTGGTGGCGGCGGTGGCGGCGGAGTATCCGCTGGTGGACCTGTCGGTGCGGGAGCCGGACATCGAGGACGTGATCGCGCGGATGTACGCGGGGCGGGGGTGAGGGACCGGGGGCGGGACGGGGAGGGGGTGGGGGCCGGGTCGGGCCCGGGTGGGGTCGGGTGGGGGTCGGGTGGGGGCTGCGTCAGGGAGGAATCCGGGGCGCGGGTCAGGGAGAAACCCGGGGCGCGCGTCCCGGGTAAGTCATACAACTGCCCTGCGTCTCTGCATAGGCTGGTGTTCATGAGTGACGAGCGGCCGGAGAAGCCGTTGCCGGAGCTGAGGGCGTCGGATGCCGACCGGGACCGGGTGGTGGAGCGTCTGCGGGATGCCGTCGCCGAGGGCCGGCTCGACATGGAGGAATTCGAGGAGCGGCTGGAGGCGGCGTACAAGTCCCGCACGTACGCGGAGCTGGAACCGCTCACACGGGACCTGCCGGCGGCCCTGACCCCCATGCCGGCGGCCGCGGGGGCCGGCTCGGGCTCGGCCTGGCAGGCGCGGATCGGCGGCGCGGGGGACTCGAAGACGGCCGTCGCCGTCATGTCGGGGTTCCAGCGCAAGGGGCGGTGGACGGTGCCCGCCCGTTTCGACGCGGTGGCGTTCTGGGGCGCCGGGGAGCTCGACCTGCGCGAGGCGGACTTCGCCCAGCGGGAGGTCGTGATCAACTGCGTCGCGATCATGGGCGGCATCGAGATCACGGTGCCGCCGGGGGTGGAGGTCGACGTACGGGGCTTCGGTTTCATGGGCGCCTTCGACCAGCGTGACAGCCCGGGCCCGAGCCGGCCGGGCGCCCCGCGGGTGGTCGTGACGGGCTTCGCCTTCTGGGGCGGCGTGGACGTCAAGGTCAAGGAACCGAAGCACTTGGGCGGCGGCCCGCACCGCAAGGAGCTGTAGCGGGCACCGCCCCACCGCCCCTGCGGTGGTCCGGTACGCGGGCGGGGGGTTGGGTGTGGGGCCGGGACGGGCATGCGGGTCGGGTGGGCAGTCTCCCGCGCGGGCCTGGCCCGCTCCCGGTCGGCGGCAGGCCGGGGCGGCATGGGACGCTTGCGAGCCGGGGCCGGGGGTCGCGGCCGCGGCCGCAGGGCCTCGGGCAGGCCGATCTGGACCGCACCCCCCCGCGGGAGCGAAATGGCGTGGCGGGAACTCTTCACACCGCCCGGGAGTCGGATGCTATGCAGACAAAACCGGCGCCCGGGGGAAGGCAGGAGCACGTGGACAACCGCACCGCAGCAGGAGGAGGAGCCGCCCCGCCGGCGCCACCACCGCCGTCACCGTCACCGTCTTCGCCGCCGTCACCACCGGCGCCGCCCACCCGCGGCGCGTTCGTGTTCAGCGTCGCCGACGAGGAGCGCCGGCGCGGCGTCCGCCGGATGAAGACCACCGCGACGAGCCTGCTGGTCCTGGTCGCGCTGGTCTACGTACTGGCCGAGTACGCCCAGCACGCCTGGGGCGCCGGTGCCTGGGCGGGATACGTCGCGGCCGCCGCCGAGGCCGGCATGGTCGGCGCGCTCGCGGACTGGTTCGCCGTCACCGCCCTCTTCCGGCGGCCCCTCGGCCTGCCCATCCCGCACACCGCGATCATTCCGACCAAGAAGGATCAGCTCGGCGTCTCCCTCGGGGAGTTCGTCGGCGAGAACTTCCTCTCCTCCGACGTGGTCAAGGCCCGGCTGCACGCGCTCGGCATCGGCGGCCGGCTCGGGGCCTGGCTGGCCGAGCCCGCGCACGCCGACCGGGTCACGGCGGAGCTGGCCACCGCGCTGCGCGGAGCCCTGACCGTACTGCGCGATTCCGATGTGCAGGCCGTCGTAGGCGAGGCCATCACCCGGCGTGCCGAGACGGCCGAGATCGCGCCGGCCATGGGCAAGACGCTGGAGAAGGTCGTCGCGGACGGCGGACATCACCGGGCCGTCGACCTCGTGTGCACGCGGGCGCACGACTGGCTGGTCACGCACGGGGACTCGGTGATGGACGCGGTCCAGGGCGGGGCGCCCGGCTGGACCCCGCGGTTCGTGGACCGCAAGATCGGTGACAAGGTCTACAAGGAGCTGCTCCGCTTCGTCACGGAGATGCGGGACATGCCGGAGCATCCGGCGCGCGGGGCGGTGGACCGCTTCCTGACGGACTTCGCGGCCGACCTCCAGTCGGATACGGACACCCGCGCCCGCGTGGAGCGCCTCAAGTCCGAGATCCTGGAGCGTGACGAGGTCCAGGACGTGATCGCCTCCGCCTGGGCCGCGATCCGCTCGATGATCATCTCGGCGGCGGAGGACGAGCAGAGCGAACTGCGCCTGCGCGTGCGTGCCTCGCTCCTCGCGCTGGGTGCCCGCCTGGCCACCGACGGCCGCCTCCAGCGGAAGGTGGAGGGCTGGATCGAGGGCGCGGTGGTGTATGTCGTCACCACGTACCGGGACGAGATCACCTCGCTGATCACGGACACGGTGGCGGGCTGGGACGCCGAGCACACGTCCCGGAAGATCGAGGCCCACATCGGCCGGGACCTGCAGTTCATCCGGATCAACGGCACGGTGGTCGGCGCCCTGGCGGGCCTGCTGATCTACACGGTCTCCCACGCCTTCGGCGCGTAACGGGCGCGCCCGGTCAGCCGCGGTCGGCGACAGCCCAGGAGGCGGCGGCAACGACCGCGGCGGCCCCGCATACGGCCGGCCACGCTCCGACTCGCTTGGCCAGCGGGTGGGCGCCGGCGAACCCGGCGAGGTACAGCGTCCCCAGCCCGGCCGCCGCGGGCGTGCCGCCCCGGCGGTGCCATTGGCGCCCGGCGGCGAGACCGGCGGCGCCGAGGACGACACCGCCCAGGGGGCGCTTCTTGGTCCACCGGGCGACGGCGTACCCGCCGATCAGACCGGTCGCCGCCACCACGGAACTGGGTACGCGTGCCATGTCGAACTCCCTGGGTCGTCTGGTCCGATGAGCCGTGTCACGAGGCTAACGCGATCGCCTGGCCACCCGGCGGGCACCCAGGGCCGTGAGTACGAGCACGGCGCCGCCGACCACGGCATCAGGCACGGCGTCCTGCATGGTGCGGGGCAGCAGCGCCACCGCGCCCAGGACGAGAAGGAAGGCGAGCGCGCAGGTGCCCGCGGCCCGAAGCAGTCTGTCCACGGCTGCTCAACGCGGCTGCGGGGCTTCCCGACACGCAGGGTGGGGAGGGGATTTGTCGCATACTCGCCGGATCCGTGCGATGAGTGTGCCAGGAACCCGGAGCCCATAAATTTGCTCTCTCAACCCAAAAGGGAGAATCCACACCGAGCATCAGGAGCCAGGACATCGTGATCTGCTACGGACAGGCCGTCCTCGACCTTGCGGACGAACTGGTCGACGCCTACGCGGACGTCTTCTCCGGTCCGCCGTGGAACGAGGGTGAAGAAACCATTCGCCAGTTCGCGACCCGCCTCCAGACCGACGCACGGCGCCGCGGGTTCCGTACCGCTTTCGCCCAGTCGGCAACCGGCATCGACGGTTTCGCCACCGGCTGGGTCACACCGGCCACCTTCCCCAAGAACCGCGCGTACGCCCAGGTCGCGGCCCAGCTCGGCCCGAGCCGCGTGAAGGAACTCCTGAGCGGCGCCCTGGAGATAGACGAGCTCGCGGTACGCCCGTATGCGCGCGGCCGCGGCACCGGCCGGGCGCTGCTCACCGAGATCACCGCCGACGCCCCGGACCGGCGCGCCTGGCTGCTGACCTCCCGCCTCGCTACCGAGACGGTGGCCACGTACCGCCGCCTGGGGTGGCACGAGGTCGCTGCCCGCCCCGGCACCGAGACAGGCGTGATCGTCTTCCTGTCCCCGGACCACCCCAACCGCTAGGCCGAGAGCGGGGGTAGGCCGCCCTGACGGCTGGGCATACCCGCAGCATGATCACGACGAAGCACACGGCAGCGACACCCACCGCGACCACGAAGGTGGCCCGCAGGCAGCTCAACCTGGCCACGCGCCACCAGCTCACCACGGCCGGCATTCCCGGCGGCACGATCACCTCACGCACCCGGCCCGGCGGTCCCTGGCAGCGCTTACTGCCCCGTGTCTACCTCCTGCAGACCGGACCCCCCGACCCTCGCCAGCGCGCACTCTCCGCCGTCCTGTACGCCGCCGAGCCCGCCGCGGACCCCCTGGCCGGCGAGACGGCAGCCCTCACCGGCGGCGCCGCCCTCGCGCTCCTCGGCATCCGCGACGCCCCCTCGACACCGGCTGACGTCCTGATCCGCGCCCCGCGCAAGCTCGCCGGCACCGCCGCGGTCCGTCCGCTCCCGACCTCGCGCTGGCCGCGGACCATCACCGTCTCCGGCATCCCGAGCACCCGGCCGGTCCGGGCGGCTGCGGACTTCGCCTCCCGCGCGGGACACCCCGACCGGATCCGCTCGGTCCTCGCCTCCGTCGTCCAGACGGGCTGGTGCCACCCGAACGACCTGTACGCCGAACTCCGCGCCTCCCGCCTCCTCAGCCGTCCCGCGGTCCGCGCCGCCGCCGCCGAACTGGTCGCCGGAGTCCGCTCGATCGCCGAAGCGCGGGCCCGCGACACCCTCACGGCGACGGACCTTCCGACCCCCCTGTGGAACGTCCGCCTCTACACCGCGGCCGGCGCCTTCCTGGCCAGCCCGGACGCCTACTGGCCCGACGAGGGCGTGGCCCTGGAGGTCGACTCGGCGGAGTACCACTACACCCGCGACGCCTGGCACGCCACGCTCCGCCGTCGCCTCCGCCTGGAGTCCCACGGCATCCTGGTGGTCAGCGCCACCCCGTCGATGATCCGCGACACCCCCGCCGAGGTCATCTCGGCCCTCCGCGCCCTCCTCACCTTGGCCGGCTCCCGCCCCACCCCACCGACAGCGGTGGCCCGCGGCCACCAACAGCTGACGCTGTTCCCGCAGGATTCCCGTCTCCGGCCGTAGCGCCTGAAAGTCCGCCTTGGGGTGGTGGAGTGTCCTGAGGGCCCGGGCGATGCCGCACAATAGCCGGGGCGTTGTCAGTGGGGTCTGTCACCCTCTGTGATAGCTGGTGGCACAAGGCGCCAGCGGGGTATCTGTTCAAGGAGGGTGCATGACCAGCACTGAGGCCGAGTTCACTTCGATTGAAATCTGTGCTGGAGCTGGTGGCCAGGCCATCGGACTGCACCAGGCAGGCTTCAGACACCTCGCGCTCGTAGAAATCGACGCGCACGCGGTGGGCACGCTGCGCAAGAACATCGAGGGGCTGAAGGAATGGAGGTGGGAGAAGGAGCACTGTGACCTCCTCCCTCCCACTGACGTCAAGTCGTTCGATCCGGCCCGGGATCTCAAGAAGAGCGGCGAGGTGTTGCGGAGGGACGGGCTGGATCTGCTGGCCGGCGGTGTGCCGTGCCCCCCGTTCTCCCATGCCGGTAAGCAGCTGGGCAGGGACGATGATCGCGATCTCTTCCCCAGGATGCTGGAGCTGGTCGAGCAGCTGAACCCGCGTGCGGTCATGATCGAGAACGTCCGCGGGATCATGGACCCGAAGTTCTCCGACTACCGGGACTGGATCGTCGCCCAGCTGCAAGGCGGCACGTACCGTGAGGAGGACGGGCGTGCGTCCTCCGCCGTCGGGCTCGGCTACACGGTGTGCAAGTGGGGCGTTCTCGAGGCCAGCAACTTCGGGGTTCCGCAGCTGCGTCCGCGCGCCATTCTGGTAGCCATCCGAGACGACGTGCTCAAGGATTTGAAGTACGAGTGGCCGTCTCCGACGCACGAGGATCCAGTGAGCGTCGCAGCCGCCCTCAAGGGCAGCATGTACGACCGGTACAAGCGCTATTTCGAGGGTGCTCACCAGGAGCGGGCCCGGGCGGCGTATGCGACGTGGCTCCAGAGGGCGACGGAGCGTGACGCTGAGCTCAAGGGCAAAGGGGGCGGCATCGCACCCACCCTGGTCGGTGGTTCGCGGAAGCACGGGGGAGCCGACCTCGGGCCCAGCCGCGCCAAGGCGGCATGGAAGCAGCTTGGGGTGTCGGGGATGGGCGTCGCCAATGACGCGGCGACCTGCGCGGAGAAGGAATCCGAAGAGAGGGACCTCTTCCGCCCGGAAGGGCCGATGCTCACGGTGGAACAGGCCGCGATCATCCAGGGCTTCCCCAAAGGCTGGTCCTTCGACGGTAGAAAGACTGCGCAGTACCGGCAGGTGGGCAACGCCTTTCCGCCCCCTGTGGCTGCTGCTGTGGGCAAGTCGATCATTGAGGTTCTGCAAGCAGCCCGAGAGCGAGACCGCGAGCAGGACTGATCAGGCTGTCTCATTGGCCCTGTGTCCGGGCACGGCGCTTCTCGACCTCTGCGGCGATACGGATCGCGCACTCTCCGGAGGGCTCGTGCTCCCAGAAGCGCAGGACCGTCCAGCCAGCCTCTTGCAGGCGCCGATCCGTATCCCGGTCGCGGGCCATATTGCGGGCCACTTTGTCTGACCAGTAACCAGGATTGGTCTTCGGCGGCACGTAGTGCTCAGGACACCCGTGCCAATAGCAGCCATCAATGAAGACCGCCACCTTCGCAGGACGGAACACCATATCCGCTGTGCGGCGAAGATCCTTCAGTGGTTTTGCCGCAACCCTGTACCGCAGGCCCTGTGCGTGGACCAGGCTGCGGATCAGCTGCTCAGGTCTGGTGTCACGGCTGCGGATGGCCTGCATGTTCCGGCGTCTTGCGGCTGAGGAAGCCCACGAGCCGGCTGGAGGTGTCCAGTCTTCAGCCATGCCTGCGGCCCCTTCCGTGCTTCGCGTGCGGCAGTGTAGGAGCGCCGCTCCGGCAGCGCACATCGGCTGCTGCTATGCCAGTCAACCGCTCTCGCTCTCAGTGTGCCGGGGAAGGAACGGGGCGGTTTCCACCGCATCCTCGGCAGTGGCGAGCACCCAGGTGCGGCCGTCCAGTTCGACGCGAAGGCGCGAACCGTGGTGTGGCCTCGCCTGAGCGACACGGAAGCTGACGAGTTCCCCGGGACGGGGCACCTTAGCGCCCAGAGCCCGGGCAACGTGCTGGTGACTGCTGTAATGACCAGGAATGAGCAGGCCTTCCGCCCGCAGCACCGTGCGAGCTCGGCCCTTTGCCTCGCGTACGCGCGCCATGTAGTCGCTCTGCTGGGCCACCGTACGGACGACTCCACGGCCGATTCTGCGGTTCTGCACCCGCCGGAACAGCTCATTGACCCGTTTCTGTCCGGAGGGCAGGCCGAGGATGGCGTCACGTGTCGCTGCGGGGAGGTGCAGCAGAACGTTCTCTGGAAGTTCCGCCCTGTGTGCCAGCCACAGAATCTTGTTGCGGTGTTCCGCTTTCACCGTCAGCTTCATGTCCCGGTTGTTGCCCCGGTTCAGCCATTCTTCTCGTATCCGCAGCAGTCCGGCGCTCCACAGGCTCTGTGTGTCATCCGCCCAGACCAACAGGCAGAGATGTCCCCGTGCTTCGGGCGGGATCATCCAGCTGCCGAACTGCTGCGAGTATTTGCAGTCAACATCGACTCCCGCAATGCTGTAGTCCATGTGCAAGCCGTCAGCGAACTTGAACTCCCGCTGCAAGTTGATTTCGACGAGAGTCCCCGCGTGAGTCTTCTCGGTCTTGTAGAGCTTTTTCCACTCGAATCGGCCGGTTGCCTGTCCATTGAGCAGCTGGTCGATCGTCTCACGGAGAACCGATGCGAATCGCTGTCTTTCCGGGTCTAGGCGGAGGAGCTGTTCATACACGAGAGCCAGTTCCGGGTCGTCGCGCAACGCAATGGCAGTATGAATATTCATCGCGGCTGAAATGTCTGAGGGCAGCAAGATTCTCTTCCTTACGTCCGGGGGCCCACGTGTTCGAGTACTGCCCGGAGATCTGTGGCATCCATTCCCCAGAAGCCCATCTCCTCCTCCGGATCGGCCAGTTCCTGAACGGACGGATCGTCGAGGATCTTCCCCATGAACTCCAGCTTGAAGCCAAGACGTTCATGGATCACTTCATCGATGGTTCCACGGGAGATGAGCACAGTGATACGTGTATTGGTGTGTTTCTCAAGCCCCAGACGATGAATGCGGTCCAGGCTCTGGAGGAAACGGCCCGCCGCAAAGTCACGGTCTAGGTAGATCGCGTCGTGACATACGTGGTGCAGGCTGATTCCTTCGCCCAGTGTCGCCGGATTGGACAGCAGTACCATGCAATCGGGATCCTGCCGGAAACGCCGGATTTCCTCATCGCGGTCGTTGCTGCTGCCGTGCACTACTGCTGGCTGGAATTTGGCCAGTGCACTTCCCAGTGTGTTCAGGTTGCGCACGAAGGTCGACCACACCAGAGTTTTGCGGCCGGCCTTGGCATTTTCAACTACCGTTTTAACGACGGCCTCGTACTTAGGGGAAATTTCAAAGTGGGGAAGGTTGTGCATGAGGTCGCGCAGGGACCCGCTGCCAGGTGTGTCGAGATCAGGAATGTAAAAAGGCAGCGGCTCGTTGCGGTCAGTAATTTTATCGAGCAGTGCTGGGCTGGTGCTGGCCATCATCAGATAGACCAGGACCTTACCCATCCTGGTGAATTCTTCCTGCTCTTCGGGGCTGTTGTGCGAGGCATTCGCGCGAAGGGCGGAGTACAGTCTCCGGTGGGCCTCCGGGAGATCGACGTACTGCACGCGGACATCCACAGGGGGGAGGCCGAGCTCATTTTTCGTGGTCCGCGTGAAGAGCGGGCGCAGAACTCTGCTCGCATGGGCCAGATCCCCGCCGTCCACGGCTCTGTCGACGGCGCGCCGACCGTGACCCGGCCACACGAAGGAGAGCAGGCTTTCGAGGTCCTTAACGCCGTTCGGAGCAGGCGTTCCCGTCAGGATGAGACGATGGCGTGCCAGAGGTCCGAGCGCCATACACGTCGCGCCATAGGTTCCCCTGACGCCGAGCTTCATCCGGTGTGCCTCATCCAGCACCATCAAGGCCGGTGCGGCGCTCAGCCAGTCAGCGAGCTCTGCCTGGTAGCGGTGAAGCCGCTCGTAGTTCACCAGCAATACTTCGGTGCCGGCATCCGGCCGACGCTTGAACACGCGGGCGGTCAAGGGCGCGGCGAAGCAGAGGCTGCTCTCCTCCTCCCAGGCCTCGTACGCGGACTTGGGGCTGACGACCAGCAGGCGCCTGACATTTCCCGCGTGCCGGAGCGCTGCGTAGACAGCCATGGCGGTACGCGTCTTCCCTGCTCCGGGCACACTGAAGTTCGCACCGTGCGTCAGGGACAGCAGTTTGGCTATGTCGCGGAGCTGGAACTCAGTGAGGGGAGCCGTCCAGGCGGGTCCCAGCCGTTCCGGGACATCGGTGGCCAGAACCTCCCCAGAAACTTCCCCGCCCTGGCTGCCAGCGGTCAGCCGGGCCTCGACCGCCTGGGAGTCCCTCACCGATCCCTCGGCCAGAGCCATCAGGTCAGGAGCGAAAATAACCCCGGCCGGATCGGGCCACCGGTTGAGCAAGGTGAGATGGGCGAGGAAGTCCTCAAGTCCGATCTCCGCAGCGAGTGTTCCCCGCTGACTGCCGGTGCCGAAGCGGGCTGTCAGCCGGACCAGCTGCTCTTGACCGTCCGGCCGCACCCTGAGGACGACCTTCGTGCGGGTTTCGTCAAAGCCGAGCCGTAGCGACGGCTCTGCCGGGTTGGTCACGCGGAGTCCTCGCTTGCCTTGACCAGCCACTGAACACCCTCGCCACGCTGGGTCACTCCGCGGTTCGCCGCCCGCGCAAGCTTCGAGAGGCTCGCCTTGAGCCGGACCAGCGCGCTGTCGAAGCTCTTCTCGTCAAGACTGTTGCTCGCGAACGCCTGAGTGAGGTCCCTGATGCTCTGATCGATCGCGGCCCGCGCGTCGTCAAGTCTTTCCGCAGTCGTCTGCTGAACCCGCTTGAGACGGTCATCCCGGTCGGCCTCGTCGAGTGCCCGCCGCATGCCCTTACGCGCAGCGACTACCGTCTGCTGCGCCGCAGCCCGGACTTCAGCGGAAAGATGGCGTGCTGATTCGGTGGCTTTGGCCTGGAGGATCTGGTCGGTTACGGCCCGCGCTTGTGCAACAAAGCCCGCCGGCGGTGCGACGGCCACGCTCAGCCCAGGGATGGAGACCAGGGCTTCGGCGGCCACTGGGCGGTTCGCCGTGAACTCGTGTGGGAGTGCCTTGTCGAGGTAATGGCTCTGGAACTCTTCACCGATGAGCCGGGTCTTCGTCTTCGCGAAATCGAGAACGATGGCCGCAATGCGATTCTCTTTGACCTGTTCGGCGCGCTCCTGGCTGGATGCGGCCACGCTCATGTAGTTCCTGTGCAGTTCCTTGAGGTTTTCCTGATGTCCTTCAAAGTCGGCCAGACTCAGCTGTGAACCGGATGCGGTACGGCTACGCTCAATCATGTCCTGGATGACGCCAAGAATCCACCGTTCCTGTTTGAAGGTCTTCAGCTGGACATGAAATTCCCTGGCGATATCCGCGGCGTCCCGCCCCATCAGCTCCTGTTCCTCCATGGCGAGCAGGCGGTTGATGTACGAGTAG
Source organism: Streptomyces sp. NPDC003038 (assembly GCF_040611115.1). Lineage (NCBI taxonomy): Bacteria > Bacillati > Actinomycetota > Actinomycetes > Kitasatosporales > Streptomycetaceae > Streptomyces > Streptomyces sp. NPDC003038. The sequence goes on along the minus strand of NZ_JBEXNN010000018.1, from coordinate 7,615 downwards.
TCCCTCCGCTTGTCGGGACGGAGCTGCAAGGCAAGTTCCACCGCGTTGATGTCCTCCCAGGTGAAGGAAGACGGCAGCACTCCTACCCGGATCGAGGCCTTCTTGAGCATCCGCAGGGCGGCGGCCCGGGTATTTCCGTTTACCAGGATGCCCTCGTGAGTGATCAGCCCCGGCTCCTGCTGATCAACGTCCTTCAGGCTTTCCAGCAGCGCCTCGAACTCAGAGTCAGGCTCATCCGGGTTCGTGGACTTGCCGATGAGCAGCCGGTTCAGATACTCCTGACTCTCCGGCTGCCACGGATCAGCGTCGAGGTTCCGGGCCTGTTCCGGGTCGTGCCCCCGCTGGGCTCTGATCCGGTGCGTTGCCGGGTTGTAGTACAGGTCGCGCAATGGCATGTCGATGACGCCCACGTGCAGGGGGCGGCCATTCCACTCCACTGTGACCGTTTCTCGCGGGCCTTCCCCTTCCATAGCTTCCTTGAGCCGCCGGGCGACGAACTCGGCGTTCTCGGCTGCCTTCGGGGGCGGAGCGAACTTCAGCATTTCCACAATTCTCCTTGTTCTCGGCCGTGCAGCCCTGCGCCGGGCCGGGCCGTGCGCGACGACTACTCGGTGACAGCGACGGACGCCCTGACCGCCTTGCGGGACTCTGCCGGCAGGGTCCGGTACCTGCCCCACAGGCGTTCCATCCTGCTGAAGTCCCTGTGGTCAGCCGCCATCCACTGGGCGAAGTGCTCCCGCTCGATCTGGCTCATCTGTGCCAGGCCGGCAAGGATGCCCGACAGGTCAGCCTGGCGCTCCCGGCCGCCGACCCGGCACCTGCGGCACTCGGTGACCATCTCCGTCACGGCCGTTCCGCCGGCGGTAAGTACCTCCCTGCGCGCGACGTCCAGCTGGGCAGTATCCACCCCGCCGTCGTAAGCCTCGCCTGCGGCGATCCCGCAGACCCGGCACAGGTGGTCGTCCGCCTCGAAAATCTCAAGCCGCCGCGCTGCCGTAACGGTTGCGGCCGGCGTCTTCGCCTTCGACTGCCCCGGCTTCCATACCTCGGCGCCCATCTCCACGAAGCGGTGCTCGTTGGAACTCAGTGTCACGTCCTCCCGATTGGTGGCGATGCGCCACCCTCGATCCCGGAGGTCCCGCATACGGCGGTCGATCTGAGAGGTCTCCGGGAACGCCTCCCGAAGCTGCGTCTTGGTGAACACCTCACCCAGGCCGACCTCGGTAACCAGCCACAAGGCGCAGCGCACCATGGTGCCGCGCTTTTCATCACGCCAGGAGGGAATCTCCTGATGAGTCATAGTTTCTGCCTTCCGGGCAAGGGCCAAGGGCAAGGGGCCGGATCCGATACTGCGCCGCTCCGAGGAGCGGCAGCATGAGACTGCGTTCGCGCCCACCCATTGGACGGGCAGGCAGTAGCTGGAGCAAGTCACATCCGGTCTTTGCGGCGCAACGCAAACATGACGGGCAGAGCGGCACCACAAAGTGAAAACATCCCTCAGCCGCATCGCTCTGACGCAAACAGGCCGAGGGTGGAGTAGGTCATTCCGGGTTGCGCGAAGTCTCCCTTCTCAAGAAAGCTGACTACCACTCAACACCTGGTCGAAGGAGGCATATCGGTGGCCGCACTCGGTCATGTCCGCGAGGCGTTCTGGGAGGGGTGTCACCCGGCCCGCAGAAGGTACGTGCAGCGTTTCCGTGCACTGGTCCTCGCCATTCCCACCCCCAAGCAGCAGGCGCGGGCGCGGCACATGAACGTGCCGGTGAGTACCCTGTCGAACTACTGGAGCGGACGGCGGGTGCCTCGCGAGAAGGGGCTGCGGGCGATGTACCAGTCGGTGGGCCAGTGTGTCCGCCCTGGAGAGATGCCCGTCACCCTTGCTGAACTTGAGCACCTTCGCCGTTCTGCTGCGCAGCAGAACAGGGACCTGTCCGTGGCGTCGCGAATCGCCATGCCTGGTTTTTCGCCCGCCGTGGGCATGCTCGAGGCGGCTGCTCCGGGTGGCGGCGCGGAAGCGGCACCCCGACCGGCAGCGGACCGGCGCAACGCCGGGGCCGGTCCGATTCGCCGGATGATCGGCGAGCTGGTCGACGCTCAAGCCACGGGTGACCGTTGGCGCGTGCTTGGAATCGCCTGGTCGGCGAGTAAGACGATGACCGCTAGAGAGCTCAGCGCGACCGTCGCCGGGCTGCGTGCGACCGGATGCCCGGATCTCGCCGAGGCGGTGCTCCTGGGCGGAGGCGAGCGTACACACGCCGACACCATGCGGCTCGCACTCGCCCTCATGGCGGCGGGTCTTTCGCAGGACGCCGAGCTGGTCCTCCGCAACGCATTGCCTCCGGAAGCGTGTTGACGCGCCATCACGCCACCCTCGACATTCTTCTACCCAATAAGGGAGAGGCCATGAACAGCCCCGGCGAACAGCGGACGAGCTGGACGGAGACCACGACCCGAGTCGAGCGGAAGCGGTTCGTGAGACCGGCGATCCACAAGGACGGCGACTGGTCCAGCATCGAAACCATCACGGTGACCGTGGTGCACAGCGGCAGCGAGGACACCATGCCCGGGGGTGGCCCGCAGGAAGAGGGGCTCGCGTAAGTCAGTTCACAAAGATCCCGGTCATCAGCCGCAGCATGCGGACCTTCCGGCGAGACCGGCCGCACCCCTCCTCGGACTGCCCGCGCTCACGGCTCAGTGACAGCCGGCCGGACACCTGCCGCTGCCTGATCCCGCCTTCAGCGAGGCGCGGTCTGGCTCGGACGTCCTCCAGCGGATAAGCGCCCGCCTCCCCCTACATGAAGGAGTAACTTCAATTTGAACTAGACCCGTGCTGCTCCTCGTCACCATCGCGATCGCGTTCCTCCTGACCTTGGTGCCGGCTGGAGGGGCCGTGACCCTCGCACATGGGACGGGCGTACCGTCCCCGCGTCCTCGGGCTCGGCATCGCCGCGTTCGTCACCACCTTGACGCTGCTGTGCGGCCTGCTCGGTCTGATCCTCGCGGCACATGGCTGACCTCGGCTTCCCAGGCGCGGCGGCCGGAGCCCACGTCGCAGGATCACGCCGATGGCCCATCGCCTTCTGCCCGGGGGCCAGGACCGCCGGTTCGGCGGTCGGACGATGTCATGCACCTTCCTCAGCCGCTCCCACTTCGCTCTGCTGCAAATTCCCCAGGCCTGCGGCGCCCCCGGCCCGCAGGGACTAAGCGTGGGCGATCCCGTGGCACTCCGCGTACGGCTTGCCCGAGGTGCACCAGCAGGGGGACGTCGGGGAAGGGGGCCAGGGGGTGGCTTTGCCGCGGGCCGCCAGGGTGGTGGCGTATTCCGCCAGGAGGCTGGGGGAGGCCGGGGAAGTCTTTTCGGATGCGGCGAAGGCCTCGTAAGAGGGGACGCTCGCCGTGACGATGCCGAGGTTCGTGGTGCCCGAGGCGGCCAGGGCGCGGAGGGAGGCCTCGACGCTGGACAGGTGGGTCTCGTGGGAGGGGTACTCCGAGCCGAGGGTGGGGTAGCTGGTGAGGAGCTCGGCCAGTTCGCGCTCGGGCCAGTGGAGGATGGCCACCGGGAAGGGGCGCGAGAGAGCGGCGCGGCGGTCGCCCAGTTCGGCGCGGAGGCGGGCGATCTCGGCGCGGAGTTCGTTCGGATCGTCCGAGCCCAGGGCCCAGATGCGCTTCGGGTCGTGGAGCTCGTCCAGGGGGATCGGGCCGATGTGGCGGGTGTCGGCGACCATGTCCCAGTCGTCGTGCGGGCGCCCGAGGAGGCGCCGGACGCGGTGGCGGCCCGTGAGGAGCGCGGTCGTGGCCGGGGTGAGGGGGGCGTCCTCCTCGATGAGGAGGCGCGCGGCCTCGGTGAAGCAGTCGTGCGAGGCTTCCAACTCGTCGTGCGTTTCGAGGGTTTCCGCGATGACCTCCCAGGGTGCCGGGTCCTTGGGGGCCGCGGCGCGGATGCCCGAGATGAGGGCACGGGCCTCGGGTTCGTGGCCGTACTCCCACAAGTTCGCCGCCTGCAGGGCCTTGATCAGGTGGGGGTCGGCGGGGGAGGAGGAGAGGAGTTGGTCGTACAGCGCGCTGGCGCGGTCCCGGGCGTCGGCCAGTTCGAGGTGGGCCGCGGCCTGGAGGAGCAAGGGCTCCTGGTCCTCGGGGTAACGGGTCGCCGTGCGGATGAGGCGCTCGGCTTCGGCGATGTGCTCGGCAGGCGTGTCATGGCGCATGGATCACACCGTACTGCCGCTGGTCAGTTGACGGGGGAGGTCTTAAGGTGCGGCCCGTGCGGGATCACATACCGGTGGTGGTGCAGGGGAAGGGCCGGCGGGTACGGCGGGCCGGTCTCGCGGGGGTGCTGTGGGCAACCGCAGAGCTGACCGTCACCGTGGGCGTGGTGGTCCTGTTGCTGGTGGTGCACCAGGTGTGGTGGACCAACCGGCAGGCCATGGCCGCCGCCCAGGAGCAGGTCCACGCCCTGGAGAGCGCCTGGGGCGATGACCCCGCCCCGGCCCCCGACCCCCCTTTGCCTGCGCCTGTGCCTCCGCCTGTCCCCGTCCCCGTCCCCGCTGAGTCGGCTGATTCCGGTGCTGCGCCCGTGGTGACCGCGCCTGTGCCGTCCCTGGCTCCCCGTCCTGCCGCCAAGCCGCCGGCCAAGGACCAGGCGTACGCCGTCCTGCGCATCCCGCGCCTCGGCCTCGTCGTCCCCGTCGCGCAGGGGATCGACAAGCGGGCCGTGCTCGACAAGGGCTACGCCGGGCAGTACCCCGGGACCGCCGGGCCCGGGGCGGAGGGGAACTTCGCGCTGGCCGGGCACCGGAACACGCACGGGGAGCCGTTCCGGTACATCAACCGGCTGCGGGCCGGGGACGAGCTGATGGTCGATGTCCGGGGGCGCAGGTATACGTACGTCGTCGGCAAGGTGCTCGGCGAGACCACCGAGCGGGACACCGGGGTGATCGCGCCCGTGCCGCGGAGCGTGGTGAAGCCGGAGTACGGGTACAGCGAGCCCGGCGCGTACATCACGCTCACCACCTGCACGCCCGAGTACAGCTCCAAGTACCGGCTGGTGGTGTGGGGGACGCTCAAGTCCTAGCCCGGTTGTCAGTGGGGCGGGCTAGTATCGATCGCGAGTACCGGATCTCGTACGGGAGTTCGTGCGCGGAAGTGGGAGGGGGCGGTCTGCATGGCTCGGCAACGACGTGGCGATGGGTCGCCGTCCTTCGCGTTGTCCTTCCCGCTGTTCCATCGGTCGTCCTTCCCGCTGTTCGCCCGGGTGGCGAGGGCGCTGGCCGTGCTGATGCCCTTGGTGCTGCTCGGGGGAGTCCTCGGACTGTTCCTCGGGGAGAGTGGGCTGGCCGCCGTGGTGGTCGCCCTCGCGGCCACCGTCGCCGTGGGCACGGAGGCTCTCGCAGCGGCCGCACGTCTCGTACGGCCTGTGCCGCCGCACCGAATACGCACCGCGATTCGTGATCGCGAGCAGCGCACCGCGTTCCTGCCGCAGTGCGATCCCGATGCCTCGGGCCGCTCCAGGCCGAGGGCGCCCGGCCGTCTCGTCCCGACGGCCGCGTAGGGGCGCGCAGTACGCAGGCTTCCGCACCGGCTTCTTCCCGGCATCGCCATGGTCGTCACCATCGGCAGCGATACCGCCCGGGGACTGCCTCCGCTGCTGCTGACTGATCACTTTCGTTCGCCCCTCGCGGGTCGTCACGCCGAAATGCCTCTCTTTCGACGTTCGACGAGACCCTTCGGAGGGCCCGCGTGTCCGTTTTCACCCATCTTGTTGTTGAGTTGGGCCGGCTCCTGGAGCCGGTACTGGCCGAGTCCGCGACCGCTGCCGCGATCGTGCTGTTCACCCTGCTCGTACGGGTCGCCCTGTACCCGCTGAGCCGGGCGGGCTTCCGCGGGGCGACCCCGGTGGCGGGGTGCCTGCCGGTGCTGTTGCAGCTGCCGGTGTTCTTCGTGATGTACCGGGCGTTCTCCTCGGCCGAGGTCGGCGGGGAAACCAATGAGCTGCTCGGGCACCAACTGTTCGCCGCACCGCTCGGGACCAGCTGGGCCCGGGCGCTGGCGGAGGGCGGCCTGTTCGGGGCGCAGGGGCTGGTGTTCCTCGGGCTGTTCGCGGCGATCGGGCTGGTGGCCGCCTGGAGCGCGGTGCGGGGGCGGCGGGCGGCCGCGGCCTCGGCCGCGGCGGGTGCGCCGGGTGCGGCGGGTGCGGCGGGCGGTTCCGCCCGGACCCGGGCGGGGGCCGGTTCCGGTGCGGGCGGCGGCGGGGGAGGTCGGGGCAAGGCCGGCGCGGGTGCGCGGTCCGGGGGCGGCGCGGGCGCCGTGGTGAGTGCCGAGCAGCAGGAGGTCATGCGCAAGCTCGGCGGCGTACTGCCCCTGCTGTCCTTCGGCACGCTGATCACGGCTGCCCTGGTACCCCTGGCGGCCGGGCTGTATCTCCTCACCACCACCGCGTGGTCCGTGGCGGAGCGCGCCTGGCTCGAACACCGCAAGGAGCGCGCGGAGCGGGAGATCGACGGAGGGGCCCGTTCCAGTCTGTGAACAGGGTCTTGCGGATTGGGGGGACTTCTTGGAGGATCGGCCAATCCTCCGATGGCCGCAACCCATCGTCCGGCCCGGGGCATGCCCATGGGCCGACCACCCTCGACCACGGGAGAATGCCCATGAAGCTGCTGCGTGTCGGACCGGTCGGGTCGGAGCGCCCCGCGCTGCTCGACCAGGACGGGACCCTGCGGGACCTGTCCGGCCTGATCACGGATGTGGACGGCGAGCTGCTCGCCGACGACTCCGTGCTGTCCCGGGTACGGGACGCGGCGGTAACCGGCGGACTTCCGGCCCTGGACGCGGAAGGGCTGCGCATCGGCGCGCCGGTCGGCCGGATAGGCAAGATCGTGGGCATCGGGCTGAACTACTTCGCCCACGCGGCCGAGGTCGGCGCCGAGCCCCCGGCCGAGCCGATCTTGTTCCTCAAGGCTGCGGACACCGTGGTCGGCCCCGACGACACCGTGCTGATCCCGCGCGGCAGCGTGAAGACCGACTGGGAGGCCGAGCTCGGCGTCGTCATCGGCAGCACCGCCCGCTACCTGGGCTCCGCCGAGGAGGGCCTCGCGCACGTCGGCGGCTACGTGCTGGTCAACGACGTCTCGGAGCGCGAGTTCCAGATCGAGCGCGGCGGCACCTGGGACAAGGGCAAGAACTGCGAGACCTTCACCCCGCTCGGCCCCTGGCTGCTCACCGCCGACGAGGTGCCGGACCCGCAGGTCCTGGACGTGAAGCTGTGGGTCAACGGCGAACTCAAGCAGGACGGCAACACCTCGGACCAGATCTTCCCGGTCGGCGAGGTCGTGCGGTACCTGAGCCAGTTCATGACCCTGTACCCGGGCGACGTCATCGTGACCGGTACGCCGGCGGGCGTGGCCATGGGCCAGCCGGAGCCGAAGCCGTACCTGCGGGCCGGTGACGTCGTGGAGCTGGAGATCGAGGGCCTGGGCCGTCAGCGCCAGGAGTTCAAGGGCGCGTAGCTACGCCGAGTACGTAGCTACGCGGAGTACGCGGAGTACGCGGAGTACGCGGAGTACGCGGAGTACGCGGAGTACGCGGAGTACGCGGAGTACGCGGAGTACTCGGAGTACGC